>MEXR01000047.1 GCA_001773775.1 Candidatus Amesbacteria bacterium RIFOXYB1_FULL_44_23
AAAACCAGGAACAGACCCAAGATAAAGGTGAAGATTTTTTTCATGCTTTGAGGTAGCGCCTAGTGGCTATGATTCCGCCTAGACTTCCCACCAAAGCCCCAACCAGCAATTCGCCTCCCAAAAGCTCAAACATGAACAGAACCGGTACCGGCAAAATGGGAATGCCTGAGAGAAAGCTTTCAAGAAAGTCCATGGAGGATAGAAGAGTTAAGTAAGACAAGGTCCAGGCGATGACAGCCCCGATCACACCATACAAAATGCCTTCCCAGATAAATGGAGCGGCAATATAACCTGTGGAAGCCCCCACTAGTTGCAGCACCTGGATTTCATCTCTTCGGGATGAAACTTTAAGTCCGATGATAAGAAGAATGATGATTAAGGTTATCAGGACGTGGGCGCCAACCAGGCTGGCCCCGATAATGCGCACCGATTCAGTCCAGCGGGTAAGCGAAGTGACTATGTCTTCGGCAAAACGAACATCTTCAACGCCTTTTTCCGTTTTAACTAATTCAGCTATGGTTTTCAAATCGGCCGGACTGACTGCCGAGATCTCCAGTGAGGCGGGTAGCATTTGAGCGGTCACTGCTTCCAATAACAGCGGATCGGCTTTGTTGAGTTCCTTGTAAAGAGCCAGAGCGTCTTCTTTGGAAATGTATTTAAATTCGGACATGACTCCGGAGCTTTCAACTTTATTTTTAATAATTTCAATTTCCTCCTGTGAAGGAACATAATCCGAAGCAAAGAAAGCATTCACCTGGGGACGGGTTTCGAAGTATCTTAAAACGGCCTGAGAGCCAGCTGCCAGGAGAAAAAACGAACTGGCCAAAAACAAAGTCATGGCCATAATGGAGACGGCAGCAACTGTTTGATAGGGTGATCTTCTGATGCGACTGATGGCGGTGACTATAGCTTTAGTCATATTTTCCTTCCTTATTGTCCTTGGTAACCTTGCCCTTATCTAAAGAAATTACCCGTAAGGAATAATGATTTACTATCTCACTATTGTGAGTGGCCATGATAACAGTCGTTTTGAGGTGACCATGGATTTCTTTAATGAGCCTGACAATACCCCCGGCAGTTTTGGGGTCAAGGTTTCCGGTCGGCTCGTCAGCTAAAAGAAGTTTGGGCCGGCCGACTATGGCTCTGGCCAGTCCAACCCTTTGCAGTTCGCCTCCGGAAAGCTGAGCCGGAAAGGCGGTTGATTTAGAAGTTAGCCCGACCATTTCCAAAGCAATTTTTACGGCGTTTTGGACATCTGCCTCTTTGACTCCCCTAACTTCCAGCGGGAGAGCGATGTTTTCGCTGACATTTCTATCTAAAAGCAACTTGAAATCCTGAAAGACGGTGCCGATATCTCTTCTAAATAAAGGCAGCTTACCAGAAGGGAGAATCATTAAATCGTGTTTATTAACTGAAAGTTGCCCAGAATCGGCCTTAAGATCGCGAATCAGTAAACGAATGAGAGTAGTTTTACCCGAACCTGAGGCCCCGGTCAGAAAAACAAATTCCCCCGGATCAATGGTGAGACTGATATCTTCCAGGGCAGAAAGTGAACCAAATTTCTTGGTAAGGTTTTGGGCAATTACCATACATGACTATTCAAGAATTTTTAATCGGCCTACGTCCATTAGCCAGCCGACTTCTTTGGCTTTGAGAGTTTCCCCCCAAACCTCAACTTTCTTGCCTACGTACTCATCCAGATCAACAATTGAGGAGACTAAATAAACAGTTTGACTAACTCCTCCGGGTCTAATTAGTTTATGGGTACCTTTGCCGTTTGATCCCCCCGCTTCCAAAGTACCGGTGGCAGTATCTCTGAAGGTTTTAGTGTCTGTGGAGCCGACTTCATTTTTGCCGGTGGCGACGTCTCCTGCGGCGACGCTTGAGTTAGTGGTTGAGGCGGGTGAGGAAGTTTTAGACAACAAAAATCCTGAAAGCACACCGACGACTACGACTGCAAATAAGGCCAGGTAAACGGTTTTCGGATTGACCAAAACGGCCGGAGCTGATCTTTTTTCGGGAGTCAAAGTTGTAGGATTTAGTGGAGTAACCAATGGCTGGTCTGACATAAATTTTAGTATAGCACAAGATACTCTATATTTTTGCCTTTTTCCCCCAAAATCGGCGACTGAGTTTGTTTTAGAGCAAGAATATTTACAGCGCTTAATTCCGAAAGAACGCGTTGGAGTATGTCAGATGATTCATCCGGAGTTAAGTGAGCTTTTTTGGCTTCATAGTGGGGTTTTATTAATGAAATGACGTGGCCGCCGGGTTTTAACAAAGTTTTAGCTTTAGGCAAAATTAATCTTTGAGGAGTCCAGCTGACATCTACAGTTACCAGATCAACCGGTTCGGGCAGGTTAACATGTAAAGCATTGGTTCTTTCTAAAACAACTACCCGGGGGTCGCGTCTTAGTTTCCAACTTAAAACTCCGTAGCCGGTGTCAACAGAGTAAACCTTGGCGGCATTATGCTGCAACAAACAATCGGTAAATCCGCCGGTGCTGCAACCCAAATCGGCGCAAACTAAACCGGTGACGTCGAGGGAAAATTCCCGGAGAGCATGTTCCAACTTGGCGCCAGCTCGGGATACAAACTCCATGATTATTTGTTTAATAATCGAACTTCGGCTTCAATAAACTCATCCAGGTTGCCGTCTAAAATCCATTCTGCCTGTGAAGTTTCAACTGCGGTGCGCAGATCTTTAACCATTTTATATGGATGTAATACATATGAACGAATCTGATTACCCCAGGAGGCAGCTTTATATACTCCCTTAAGGTTTTTTTCCTGGCTGGATCTTTTCTCCTGCTCGATCTGCCAGAGCTTGGCTTTTAGAAGTCCTAAGGCAATTTTACGGTTTTGTTCCTGCTGTCTTTGAGTCTGACAGGTGACCGTAATTCCGGTGGGGCGATGAGTTAATCTAACTGCAGTACTGACTTTGTTGACGTTCTGGCCGCCTTTTCCCTGTGACCTGAAAGCTTCAAATTCCAAATCGTCAGGTTTTATGTCAATCTGGCTGTCCATCTCGGGAAGTTCTGGTAAAACCTCAGCCAGAGCAAAAGATGTCTGGCGCAAATTATCGGCGTTAAAAGGCGACTGGCGAACCAGTCGGTGCGTCCCCTGCTCTCCTGCCAGATATCCGTAAGCGTAGGGACCAGACACGGTCAGGGTAACCGATTTATAGCCGGCCTCTTCACCGGGAGCTTCATCGATGACTTCAACCGCCCAACCCCGATTTTCGCAAAATTTAAGGTACATGCGAAGAAGCATGGCCACCCAATCCATGGCTTCGGTACCACCCTGACCGGCCTTAAGACTTAAAATGGCATTACTCTGATCGTAGGGGCCGTTTAAAAAAGTAGATATTTCAAGTTTTTCCAATTGCCGTTTGAGTCTATTGACGTGTTTTTGGGTTTCTTCATTCTCACCCATTAAGTCAACCAGTCCGGCCGACTCGTCTAATTCCGATCCTAAATTCTGCACCTGCTTAAGCTGGTCTTGTAAAAATGCCAGGCGTTTCATGGTGGCCTGAGCATGTTGCTGGTCCGACCAAAAATCAGGATGCATGGAACTGGCCTCCAGTTCACGGATATTTTTTTCTAAGGCCGGCAGGTCAACTTTAACCCGGATTTGCTCTAAGCGAGTTTTGAGATCAACCAGGAGATCTTTCAGCAGTTCAGCCATAAAGTGATTTTAACAGGTTCACCTGGCCGACGGTGTAGCTGAAGCGGAGGCCGGCTGACAGACGTATTGTCTGATCTGGTCCATCTGTTCCGGTGGTAAAGTTTGCAAAGCGTCAACCAAAGCCACTAAACTTTCGTTGGTAATTTCTATACCCAAAACAATCGGGGATTTTTCCTGATGGGTGACCAGTGAATCCAAAACTGCACTCAGTTTTTGTCCGGTAGTTTTGAAGTCCAAACCTGAGAGCTGGCTTTTTAATTCAGAAACCGAGGAGATGGGATTTTTAACTGAAGAATGGGTTATTTTGGGATATGCGTAAAACCAAATAAAAGCTACCAAGCTGGCAAAGACAGTAACTTTAAAAAGCAGGCCGATCACAGTTTAAGTATACAACGTACAAGCTACGGAGTCCCCAATTGGGGATAAACAGAGGCGATGGTGTCCAATAAATATTTTAAAGCTTCATCAAACGGCATTTTTAAAGTGGCTCCGGCAGCTGCCGGGTGACCTCCTCCAAATTTAGTCGCCTGAGCTATACGACAAACATCAAAGTTAACCGGGTCACGGGTACGGAAGCTTAGAGAGACGATCCTGGGTACTTTTTCCACAAAACTAATACCGATCTGCCAACCGATGACCGATTTTAAAGCATTGGCGATTTCGCTTTTGTCGGTGTGAACTTTTCTGATACCCAACTTATTGAGCTGGGGATATTCGATCAGAGAAATGGCGACCTGGTTGTTAAAAAATAATTTAACGGAAGTTAAAGCCAGGCCTTCGTAATAAATTCTTTCAGGATCATTTTGGTTTTCATATTTAAAAACCAGTTGAGAAAAATCAGGATAAATTTTTATCAACTTGGAGGCAATTTCATAGGTGGCCGGAGTAGTCTTTTCATATTTGAACCCTCCGGAATCGGTATACATGGCCAGATACAAATTTGCGGCAATGTCCGAGGTGGTGGGAATGTTCCAAAGAGAAAACAGATCGTAGACAATTTCGCCGACTGATATGTACGCCGTATCAACCAGATTAACCCGACCGAAACTGTTATTGGTGTGGTGGTGATCGATAACGACCACCGAAAGACTGGAGGGAAAATTTATCGGCCCTTCTTTGGTAATCTGTTCCAGACCGGAAGCATCCAAAGCTATAAAGAGGTCGTATTGGGAAAGATCTGCCTGTAAAAAATTCCGGGGTACAATCCGGTCAACCCCCGGAAGATGACTGACGGATTTGGGAAGCTCGGAATCCCCGGCCAAGACGGTAGTCTGCTTTCCGATGGCTTCCAGAGCCAAGGAAAAAGCCAGGTTGGAACCAATGCTGTCAGGATCAGGCGAAGGGTGGCAACAAAAAAGTATTTTTTGAGCTGACTGTATTTCAGACCAAATGGACGGAGCGAGGGACTTAACCAAACCTGTCATGTGCCTTTAATTCTACTATGGCTTGAGGGTGGGATAAAGAGAAGCGACCACTTCGGCTAATTTGGTTTTGGCCCGATACAGCCGGCCTTCAAGCTGGCGGGGGGAAATGTGCAGCATTAAACAAATTTCCCGGCCTGATAACTGGCGGTAATATTTAAGATGCAGCAGCCGTCGATATTTTTCCGGCAGCAGATCCAAGCTTTTGTTAACACCTAAACAGAGCTCCTCCAGACTCAGTTTTTCTTCCGGAGAAAGCGACGGGTCGACCAATGATTCGAGAACATTGAGCGAGGGAACGACTATTTTGGAGCGATAATGAACCTGGTGGCGATAGTAATCGGCCATTTTGTTTAAAGAGATCTTGCACAACCAGGTGAAGTACGAACTTTTGTGGCGAAAGGTGTGATAAGACTTAAAGGCAGCAACTAAAGTGTCCTGCAATACAGTTTCAGCTACTTCCATATTTCCCCCGTTTCGTTTAAGGATAAAACGAAGGACTTTTTTCTCCAATTTGACCAGGGTTTGCGAGATGGGGTCCATACGAGGCTATTTTGGCGTATAATTGATAGTCATTATGATTCTACAAGATATACGTAATATTGCCATTATAGCCCATGTGG
>MEXR01000048.1 GCA_001773775.1 Candidatus Amesbacteria bacterium RIFOXYB1_FULL_44_23
TTGAAGGTAAAAGAGATTAAAGTGTTAGGATTCCAGGAACATCTGTTTCATCGGATGAGTCAGTGTTTGTTTATTTTAGAAGTATAGGTGGTGGATAAACACAATTTTTTACGCCAGAAGTTTTTCCTGTGACACGTAATAAATTTAGTCTTGGATGTCTAAACTTGAGCCGTGATTAAACTGTTAAAAAAATACAGGTGTTGTAAGAAAATCAAAAAAGATTCGTCAATCTGTAGAAAACACTAAGGTTTATTGCTTACTCAAACATGCATGTGACCCACTCGGGACGTTGACCCCCGCATTCCTTAAGGCCTGAAGAATGCAAGTTCCGCGTAATTCGCCATTATGTTCAAATCCATCGCAGGAGAGGCGAACTGCAAATCCACCATCAGGGGTATCTCTTCTGACCACCATAGCTCTTGTTAAAATTGCCAGCATTTCCATGAGCTCCTCTTTCCGATTAGCCTGATCAGGGCCAAATTTCATCACCACGACTTCATTACATGAACTCATGGCCGCATTCTACTCTCCCAAAAAAATGAAGTCAAATTGTTATAGGCTTCCGAGTTCAATGTCAATTACTTCAGGATAAATTCGGTCTCATGGCCATAACTTCAAAGCCGCCACCACTTGCCGTATCTCTTAAATTAAGGTTCAAATCTTCTCTTAATTTTCGTTGTATTCTTGTACTGGTTGCTGCAAAAAAAGCCAACTCATCCAGATTCACTGTTGCCGATGGACTTTCATAAATTCCGAAAGGTCCCAGTCCCCCAGCAATAGTAACCACATGATCGCTGCGGCAATCAGTTACAGTCACATAATGTCCAAACAACTTATCTCCAAACATTGGATACGCACACGCCATCTGCACCAAGCAAATAGCTCCAGCTTCCAATGATGATGGAAAGCTCAAAAAGGATACCAATTGACCCGCTGTTGTAAATTCATAATCTTCTACAATCAAACTCTCTCTCACCTTACCGGCAAAAGCTGTCGACGGATCGATGTCTTGATTAGGGTCAGTCTTTTTGCAAGCAAAGTCCTGTGATATCTTATAATGATTGGTCCATGAAAACTGAAATGGTAGGCAAGTTCTCCCGGTTTTGTTCAAAAGGCCGAAAATAACCGCGGCCGGATAACAAAGAAAAAAAGCTTCCCCATCTGTATATCTTTGTAAAACCTCAAACTGCCTCCATTCATCACTTGAAACATCTTCGGATACTACCGGCGTCAGTGACGGCATCAATCGAGTGTTAAATCTCACGCAATACTGCCCATCGCCCTGTCTTTGTTCGATACGCGGAATCTAACTAACTTCTTTGGTAATGAATCGGCAATTTTTGAGGAATATCTCTCTGTATCTAGCACAATAGGCAGGTATTATAGAATGGTGCGCTTCTTTGTCCAATTCAGTCTGGTCGTGGGATAGTTGGCTACAAAACTAATCTCTGCTTTCAGACGGGCAATGCACTTCATATACACTAAACCACAACTGACCTCTTGTTAAAGGTGAGTATCTAGTTCTAAATACTCTTAATCCGAGCAAACTGTTGAGAATGATCATTAATACAGCAAAACCAATAAGTAGTAAACTTGTGAACATCAGACTTTTCTTTTTAGACTTGTCCCTAACTAGAAGGTAGTTACATAGAATTAAAACTGAGACAGAAATTAAAATTACCGGTAGGTTAGTAAGTAATGTCCCTTGCAAATCAAATCTTCCCAAAACACACCCCAGACTTTGGAAGTATGGATCCATGATCAAAATATACTCTTTTTTTACCAGTGAGTCATCCGATCCCAGGTTAGAACAATTTAATCTCCATTTTAAGATCTCCCAAGAAAATCTTTATTGCTGAGGATATCGCCTATTTATTTTGAGATCCAGGAGCTTGGTATCCAAAGACTATGGGAAAGTTGACGTTTGGATATTATTGGAGTTGAACAATGTGCAAAAATTACTTCGTGCTTTTACCATTTAATGTCAGAAGAGCAAAATAAACGGAATTTAAGATCATAATCAGAATCACAAAGCTTAATGTGTTTACAAACGCTCTCGTGGGAAGTTCTTGCATGGTCAATAGTCTTCTTCCGTCACAAAAATAATCCAATATTGTTTCACCTGTCATAGAAGAGTAAGGGCAAGAACTTTTTGATGCAAGTAAGGCAAGATTAGCTACGAACAAAACACTTGAACCAATAACGCCCATGATAAGGCTACCTTTTAGGCCAACGAGATAAAATGCGACTTTTTGTTTTGCGTTTAGCTCCCTTAATAGTTTACTTTTTTGGGAAAAGGATAAACGTGTATTAAAAAATTCTAAATTATTAAATAGTTCTCTGTAGACAACTTTTGCCATGTTCAGTATTGATTCAACAATTACTATACATTTATTTGTGATCCAAATGGTCATAGTTCGGAATCATATAATTCCAGAACTCATTCAATATTATAAACTGTTTGCTTCCCAGATCTCTAACTTCGGCCTCCAGCCTCAGTATAACTACGCTTCGGGATTAGAATCACTTAGAATCGCTTCTAATTTCGGCCAAATTTGTTTCCGCATTATTATCGAATCGGTTTTAAATCCTGATTTCAATTTTGGGTAATTTAAGGCTTTAGAAAACGTGTTTGTGGATTCCGTATCAATTGTATGGAAAATATTGAACCCCTCTAATATGTCAATTCCGGTAAAGAAAACGTAATCCAGATTATTTTCTTCTTTTAGTCTGCCTAGAACCATACTTAATTGGTCATTTAATTTTGTAAGAGTATTTTCTAAATCAGCAATTTCAATTTGAGCGATTCCAATCCTTTTACCACCTAAACTTTTTACGGCAAAATCCTGAGCTATTAACTGATACAGGTTATCAGCATTTATTGAAGACTTGGAAATAAACATTTGTTTAATATAATCTTCAGGCAAAGATATTAAAGTTCTTAACCATTTAGCAGCGTCGATATCTCTTTGGGTTGTAACTGAGTTCTTGAAGTTAACGGTATTTGAAACAATTGCTGAGTAAAGATAAATAGCCGCATTGTTGGAAGGCTTGAGATTGTTTTTGATAAATTCTTCGGTAATCAGGGTAGCGCAGGAACCTACCAGTTCGATATGATTTTTTGAATTAATAAATTTATCCAGAAACACTAATTGCCTATGGTCAAATATCTCAATTACTTTTTTTGAATCGATAGTCGGTTCAATGGCGTCCGGATCGGCAGTATCCACCAGTACAAACTTATCGTCGGTAGAATAGTTACCGGAATGTACTTCGAGTGGGAAGTAGTTAGTAAATCTCCTCACAAAATCTACTTCTAATCCCAAATTTCCAAAGCATGTTGCTTTAGCCTTTTTCCCTAAGCCGTTTAGGACTTCAGAATAGCCTATTGCACATGCAATACCGTCAAGATCGGGGCCATTGTATGAAGTAACAATTATCATTATTTTCGCATTGTGGCGTTAAACACGTCCGGGTTGATTAACAGATCGAGAGCATTATTGATCGAGGGGACAAGGATATCAATATGAGGAATTATTCCGGCGTGAATACCTTTAATTTATTTAGTCTCTCCTTAACTCCCTCAACCAATTCACCGTTTACTGCTAAGGTTCCATTCAAATCAAGAATTATATTAGTTAGTTCAATTTCGCCAACCCCGGTAGGTTTGTAAAGCATACAACCCCTAGATTCTACTAAAAAATATCAAAACAGTGAACTCACCGCTCCACATGTGGAACTCTTAATTGATGGTACACTCAAAATTTACGAGGAACTAACAATACCAGACTTAATTTAACAACCGCGATAAGATCGCGGTTGTTAATTCACGATAACTCAATTCTTGGATGAAGAGTCTTAAGGTGCCGTAACAGTTTATTTATTGTATCGGTATCCCAAATGTTAAGGGAAAGGTCAAGATATGTACTGTCGTTATAATAAAAGCTCAGATAACGAACACTTTGGAACCCACGCCAGGTCCTCACAGGAAATCCTGCATGCCACGGAACTTGTCTGACGTGACTGACGATCCGTTTCAGATTTGGTAAGTCAACGTTCACAACGTCCCTTTTACCTACACGCCCAAGACTATAAAATGTCAATATTCCACTATCAACAACCGCCTTTGACTGCATCCAGCCGAATATATAGATTAGTGTCAGGTACACGATCAGACTTCCAGAAACTAGGGTTGCAACTAACAAAATAGGATTGGTTGAATTATCACCGCCGATTAACTGAAAAAATCCCAGACCGACCGGAAAAATAGAAAGCCAAGCGACCATTCCGCCAAGTAATTTAATTGAAAACTTAGGCTTAAATACAACCACTGCTTAATTATGAAACTCTAATGTATCTTTTCAAAAAAGGTGAGCTCGCAGGACTACAGGTGGAGCCCTGATCTCAGCTATCCTTACAACCTATTATAAACTCCGGGAACTCGGGTTTAAAGAAGATGATGAAAAAGTATTTTAAAATAACGGAACCATATCACACATTTCTTACATGATGACTTTCTGAATTTATATACAACATGAAAAAGGATTGAGACAGCATTTGATCTGGCGGTCAAAGTGCCTGCGGTGCAGGCACAAGGGGACTGTATAATTTAGTAAATGAAAATAGTTCTGTTGGGAATCACTGGATCCGGAAAATCGACAATTGCCCAAAAGTTAGCTGATCGCTTCGGCATAGATGTTGTTGAGGCAGACGACGAGGTCATTAGGTTAAATAATGACCTTTGGCCAAAGGATGAAAAAATAATAGATAAGTATTTTCAAGTCACAAGCGACAAAGTGTTTACCATGGACAACGTCCTATATGTCATTTCCTGGTTAAGTAAAAAAAGAATCAAACAATTTGCTAGCAATGGCTTCAAAATTATCGAGCTCCACGCAGACATCAAAGAACTCCTAAAGAGAAAAATCCAACGCGATAATCCGACCAAAAATGAAATCAGCCGCTTCAAAGAAAATTCCAATGGCTACTATGAGGTTGTATTCGATGATGAAATTAAGCCATTGATTAGCTTAAGTCTAGATACCACCACCATAAATCCGGAAGATGTTTTCAAAAAGATTACAAAAGCTCTAAATCAAAATGGCCACTGAGACAAAATCAGTCGAAAGTATTCTTAGAATTGTGGACTTCGTTTCCCATCTTCCAGATTTTCGCGGCTCTGTCGTTGAAATTGTCGACGGCGGTGTTTCCACTGCGGTATATCGCCTTAAGCGTGATAACGAGGTGTTCTATTTGAGATTGGGTGACATTGGCGGCAATATGTCCTGTGAAGCGCTAGCCCATAAATTAATGCTGGAAAAAGGGGTATCGGTCCCAAAGGTGATTCAATTCGAAGACGCAAACCCGTTCTTAGGCAGGTCTTTTATGATTACCTCCGAAATTCAGGGAGTAAGAACCGATAAAGACGTACATTCCTCAACTGGGATTATTGTCGAAGCGGGTAGGCAATTAGCCTTAATTAATTCCATATCAGTCGAGAGATTCGGTTGGATTGACAGAAGCGAGATGAATGTCAAAAAGCTATCTGGTACTTTTGGGACATGGGAAGAATTTGCTCTAGACTTAAATAATATTCATTCCCAATTGAGTAGTCTGGCAAAGACAAACGCGATTACACCTGATATGGTCAAAAAAGTGATAACCTACATCGAAGCCAATAGGGGTCTTATCTCCTGTCCTCAAGCGTTTCTCTCTCACGGGGATTTTGATGTTACTCACATTTTTTCTGTTAACGGCAAGTATAGCGGCATAATTGATTTCGGAGATATTAGATGTTGCAGTCCCTATCATGATTTAGCTCATTTTTATACATATAGTCGGAAACAATTTGACAATTTACTTAAAGGCTTCCTAGAGGTATCAAAACTGGAGGATCATCTGCCGGAGAAAATCAAATTCGAGGCTTTACTGTTTGGGATTGGCAAGCTCTGGTATACGATTGAACATTTTCCGGAAAAGTTCAACTCAAATCACCCGGCCATGAGTCTCATTACTAATATAGTGTGAGTTAAAAAAGCCCTTCGCATCGCTCCGTGCGTAGGCGCACGGACGATATCCCAGAAATCTGAGCGAAACTTCTTTGAAGTGACCCCAAGGGTCGTAGTTCAGAACCAGATAATCCCCGAACTCATTCAATATTATAAACTGTTTGCCTCTCAGATCTCTAGCTTCGACTTCCAGCCTCAATATAACTACGCTTAGGGATTAGAACCAAGATAATAGTATAATTAATCAATGTATAAACAGCTTAAGGTCGAGGATTTTCGAAAAATACTTAAGCTTCCGGAAGATTATCGAGTAGACGGGGTTCTGATTCATGGAGCAATGCGAAAGAAAAAGCATAAACAGGAGCTTGAGGAAACTATTGCTAAACTTGGATATAAAGCTAACTACAGCGTGATATATGAAAGTGGATTTTATGAAAACATTACCGTAATTGAAATCGACGGTAAAAGAATTTGGTTTGATTCCTCATATGGTGGTGCCTATTTATGTGAGGTATTACATATAGCTAGTCAATTAGGATCGAAGAAAAATATTTTGGTGGGATCATGTGGTGGATTAGCACCTTTGGGGCTGGCAGGTGATATTATTATTCCTTCTTCCAGTTATGGTAACGAAAGCACTACTAGAATGTATCAACCAGATAATGAGGAATTTACGTATTTTCCGGATACACAATTAAACGAGAATATAAAAGCAAAGGTCAATCCGAAGTTTAAAATAATTGAAGGTAAACTATTGACTTGTCAGGGAGCTTTGCAGGAATCGTGGGAAGATATTGAAAGGTGGTCCAATGAAGGCTACGTAGGCGTAGAAATGGAAAGCTCCACCATGTTTGCCGTATCTAGTTTTTTTAATATCCCCAGCACTGCCATTTTATTTATTGCAGATAATCTGATTAAAAAAGAAACGCTTTTCGGAGAGAATTTTGAACAATTAATGGAAAAATTTAAAGAATCAAAATTCGAAACCTTTAAAGTTGCTTTTGAAGAATTGCTCACCTAGCCTGACTATAAGTGAGTGGCACAAATAAGGGTATATAAGATCCTATCGATTGTGTTTCCTTTTAGGAAAATACCGAATTTGTGAGCTCACTGTACCACAGGTGGAACACCTACTCGAGAGCATTTTCAAAACCTACGAACGATTGAAAGAGCTTGGTTTTACCTACTATAACGGCAAAATTGTAGTAATTGACGTTGAGGAGGTGGCTCATGAATAGTGATAATTCCTCACTTCAAATAGAAAAACGATGTGAATATGGTTATCATCCTAGAGGTAATACAATAAATAATATGTTAAAGGAATTAGCCAGTTATTCAGAATCAATTAAAGGTGCAATATTTCCAAGTAATGAACTAAGGTTTGTAAACTGGTATCTTCAGCATGGATGTGACTTAGATTGTTCCTATTGTAAAGTCCCGAAGCAAAAAATTGGGATTATGTCTCAAGGGGATCGAGATAGCGTTTTATTAAAAATTCGAAGTTTAAGTTCAAAACAGCCAATTATCAGTCTTTTGGGTGGAGAACTTACACTTCGACCAGATTTTTTAGTTGAAGCAGTTACTGATGCTGCAAACGTTGGATTTCTTGTTAATGTTGTCAGCAATGGTTGGGGATTAACACCTGATTTAATAAAAAAATTGAGTGCAGCTGGATTGCATTACCTAGGAATATCCGTTGATAGTGATGAAAATTCTCTCAAACAAAATTTAGAAAAAGCATTATCACTTCATCGAACCACTCGAGAGATAGGTATTTTACCAGTAATAAATACTGTTATCACAAAAGAAACAGATCCGGATACATTTATAAATTTTGCCACTAGGGTGATTAATACTGGTTGTTTTATTAGCCCACTGGCATGTTCCCCCGAAGTCCCTGGGGGTGTATTTTCCAGTGCATCAATCGACTCTGTGCCTACTCAAGAACAATTAAAAGAAATTGTCCCTTGGCTGGCAATGAAAAAACTCACAACAGGTCTTGTTACTTCCAATCTAGGATACCTCTGGACACTTTATAATACCGGCGTATCGGGAGATAACGTTAAATTATGGCATTGCTCGCCACATTTTAGGTCAAAAAGTGAAACGAACGGAAGAGGGTCATTAACAATAGATTCAGACGGTCATATTGGTCCTTGCCAGGAATTTCCAAGAACTATTAATTTGTTAAATTTGCCGCAAAGTCAGCTCTCACTTCAATTGTTAGATACCGCATTTGCACCAGTTACACAAAAATGTCCTGGATGTCTTTACAACTGTTACGTAATGGAAGAAGGAATTGGTGGTCCTCAACTTCTTGGAGAAATACCCACATTAATCCAAATGGCTAATATTAAGTCCAATAATCACAAATAATTGCCGCCATCTGGGTATGGAACTTTTTAGCCTTGAATTTTACGAACATAATTTATGACTAAAATATTTAGCCTTGAAAAGTTGATTTGTGGGACAGCATTTCTGACATCGAACTAAAGCGTCAAGAAATCCTTCCTCTGCAATTTTACTACGACGACATAGATATTAAAATCCTCCACTACGCGACGAGTGCCAACGTATTTAAGCCTAGTTATCAAACTTTACAGGTATGAGTAATAGTCTTGCAATTAAAACTACCAACGACGATTTTATAGAAAGGCACGTAACTGATAAGGTTTACCGTAAAATCGTTAAGGAACTATCGGCGGCCGAGGACACCAAAGGGCGAGGCAGGAAGCTAGAACTAACCGCCGAAAAACTTCACAACTTTTTATATTATTTATCCATCGGTGCAAACTATAACTTAGCCTCGGAGGCGGCCCAAATCTCAGAAAGTACGCGCCAAAAATACATGGCAAGGTCAGAAGAATTTCGGCGGGTAGCCAGCCTGGCAAAAGAAAACCTTAAAATCATCGCTTTAGTGGCAATTTCGAAGGCTATGTTAGGAAGAAAACCAGGCTACTACCAATATATTCATCCTGTGACAAAAGAAGCGATATACATTTTGGAAAAAGAAATCTCGCCCAACCTTAGAGCGTGCATGTGGTGGCTCGATAAAACGCGGTATTTCGAAGAGCGCCGAGAAGAAGGAAAGGAAAATAGAAGCCAACTAGGATACCCCCAGAACGAACGAGAGGCCGAACTACTGGAAATGGTATTAAATCGGCACTATGACTATGTGAGAAAAAGAGAGCAAGAAGATAAGTAGTCGAATTATTCTAATTCTGCTTTTAGCTTAGTGACGTACTCTAGTCTTTCTTCGGGTTTAGATAGAATACTCTTTTTAGTCATATTTTCGTTGTATAAATCGCCGTCGTAACGGGGGAAGATATGAAGGTGGTAGTGAAAGGCGTGCTGGTTTCCTGCTGGTTCGTTATTTTGTCGTAAAGTTGTGCCGTCACATTTGTAAGCCTTTTTCATGGCAAGAGCGATTTTCTGCGAAACATCGAAAACCCTATTCCCCACTTCGGGCGGTAATTCGTATAAGTTCTCGAAATGGTCGTTAGGAACCACAATTACATGCCCCTTAGCAGTATCTATCCAGAAAGAGTTTATGTATACACTCACAAGCTCATCTTTGTAGACTAAGTCGGCCTGCTTTAGTAGGGTGTCATCGTTTTCAATTCCTTTTACGCCTAAACAAATAGGACACTTGTAGTTGTTAGGCGCGTGATTATGCATATTTCGAGTTTAACAATTTTAGTCGATAATTGCTATAATTCTTTCATGAGAATCTATCTTATAAGGCACGGGCAGACCACGGGCGATATAGAAGACCGATACGGTGGAGATTACGAAGACCATTTAACCGAAGAAGGCAAAGAACAAGGAAAAAATTTAGCTAATAAATTAGTCGATAAGAATATAGAGGTTGTTTTTTGCAGTCCTAGAATCAGAGCGCAAGAAACAGCAGAATTTATTAAGCGAAAAACTGGTGTGCTAGTCGAAGTTGTGGAAGATATTCGAGAAAGAAACCACTACGGCGTGATGACTGGCATGGTTAAGGCCGAAGCGAAACTTAAATATCCCATCCTAGTAGAACTTCTTAAAGACACAAAAAAGACAGTAGATGGGGGTGAAGACTACGAAACCTTTAAGAGCAGAGTTGTAGGCGCGTGGAATAACCTTACAAGTTCAGACCATAAAACGATAGCAATCCTCTCTCACGGTGGCCCTATCAGGCTTATTTTTAGGGAAATTCTAAATAAAGGGGAAATTAAAATCGGCGACTGCGCCTATGCTGTCATAGATACGGACGGTGAAGTTTTAAGTATAGCCGAAACAGACGGAATAGAAGTGCAAGAATAAGTGCGCCATGTGGCGCATATTTTGTTAGAATATAGGTGTAAATTATGAAGATAAAAATTGACGAATTAAAGCAACTAATGAAGACCGCTCTAACGAGTAAATACTACTCGCCAGAGGAAGCAGATTTAATGGTGGAAGTCTTTTTGCACGCCGAGCTTACTGGCAAAAATACGCAAGGGATTCTTAAACTTCTAGGAACAGAGCCAGCGCAGGACATAAAACCCAAGCACCCGCCTAAAATAACAAAGGAAACTAATTTGTCTGTCCTAATTGACGGCGGCGGTGCGGCGGGGCCTCTTGTAGGGCAAATCGCCACAAATAAAGCGATAGAAATCGCCAAAAAGAACAACTTCGCAATCGTAGGCACGAACAATACCTTTTCCTCGGTAGGGGCAATCGGCTTTTATGCGCGTAAAATAGCTGATTCCGATTTAATTGGAATTGTCGCCGCGAGTTCGCCGCGTGGAGTACTTCACTTCGGCGGCATTGACCCAGCTTACGGAACTAATCCGACAGCTTTCGGATTCCCCACAAACGAGTTTCCTATCGTTTTCGACATGGCCGCTTCTGCAATTACTTGGTATGGCCTAGTTAGAGCAAAAGCTTTAGGACAGAAACTTCCCGATAATGTCGCAGTAGATAAGGAAGGGAACCTTACCACTGACCCAGAAGAAGCCATGAAAGGCGCCATATTACCCTTCGACCGTTCGTATAAAGGTTCTGGCATGGCTATGGTGGTAGAGTTACTGGCTGGGCCTTTAGTAGGTGCCTCTTACGTACATGACAATGGCGACTGGGGTACTGTTTTTATTGCTATTAACCCAGAATTACTTGTAGGCGTCGAGGACTTTAAGACTCATGCTTCCGACCTTGTTAAAAAGGTAAAATCTGGCAGAACAAAAAATGGTGAGATAATTCACATTCCAGGGTACGATTCAGAGGCTACAAGGCAAACTATTTTAGATAGTGGCGAAATAGAAATGGAAGAAAAACTTATTAACGACTTAAAAGCAAAAATATAAAATCGGAGAATCTATATGTTAAATGAAAATTTCGTAATTGTAGGTACTTTAATAGGTGCGGTAGGTTCATTAGCCTATTTAATTGACACGGTAAAGGGAAAAGTGAAACCTAATAGGGTATCCTTTCTACTCTGGTCGATTGCGCCGTTTATAGCTTTTGCCGCACAGATAAAACAGGGTGTAGGCTTAGAGTCGCTAATGACATTTAGCACGGGTTTTTTACCGTTTATTATCTTCTTAGCTTCATTCGTAAATAAAAAGGCTGAATGGAAACTAACGAGATTCGATATTATTTGCGGCGTTTTATCTATATTAGGCCTTATTTTATGGCTGGTAACTAGGGTCGGAAACATTGCGATAACATTTAGTATCCTGGCAGACGGACTTGCCGCAGTACCGACAATAATTAAAGCTTATAAATACCCAGATACAGAGATTGCCTGGCCCTGGATTGCTACCGCTTTCGGCGTAGTCCTCACCCTCCTAACGCTTGACGGTCTAACTTTCGCCAACTCTGGATTTATTATTTACATACTAATTGTAAACACCCTTATTTTCAGCCTAGTTCAGTTTAGAATCGGCGAAAAATTGGGATTTAAGTCAGAAGAAGAAGGCCCGTTAAGAGACAAGTAAAATACGTTAGGCTTTAGAAGCAGACGGCTTATTATCTTTCCTGGCGTCGATAAGTACGATGTTTTCTGCATCCGTTAAACCCAACCTTTTTAGAATATCCTGCACTCGCTTTAATTCCTTTAAGGTAAAGTAAATTATCACCTTAATGTTTTTATCGGTATCGTTGGCCTTTTCGTACACTCCTACCTGGTTTTGCAAATTTCTTTCTAATTGGGTATTAGTCGCAAGTTTTAGTTCGACCAAACTTTTATCGGCAGAGCCTTTAGAAACCTTTACGTCTACTGGGCCACGACCATTATTCACTTCGGTATTAAAGTCGAAGGTGGAACCGTACCAGGTCAAGCGATAGGCTATTTTTAGGTCTTCCTCACGCCGTATAGGTTCTCCGTTAACGTAGAAGTACCTGTACCCGTCGTTATTTTCTATTACTGACTTTAGGTACTGAACCCGCTGCATGGCTTCCTGGTAGGAGTCTGGGCTGGTTTTATAAAAGTCAGTCTTTTCGCCTAGAAGTAAGGCCAGAGCCTTAAACTGCTCGGTATAGACCGTTTCAGAGAATGCCACTTTTTGCTCGCTAATGCTAGTCGCCCTATCGCCGTTATCCTCTTTACGCTTAATGTAATAATCAATTAGCTCTGGGAATTCGAGAATGGTCTTAATAGCCGCCTCTTTTTCATCCTTCCTTTTTGGCTCTTCGGGCAAGACGCTTTGGAAATAATTATTTACTTTCGCTCGTAATTCTTCGTTCGAAATTGCATAGGGAATGCTTGCAAATTCGTCTACCAGGTCGTCTTTATTTATCCAGGTTTCGTCCTTCGTAAGCATGTCTTTAGGAGTTAGAATTACAAAATCACCCTGGAAGCTAGGTAAATAATACCCGTCTTCTTCCCACGACTGGGTGTCATAGTTGAATCGTGCGCGGGGTACACGAAAATTACGGCAGAGCTTGGGGTCGAGATGTTTTTGTGCGAATACTTGGGTATATTGCAGTAGGTAGTCTTTTATGAGGTTTGTTGTAAAGTCGCTGATATTATCTTTACCGACGCCATCTTTTATAAGGCACAACTTTTCTAAATGGGAACTTCTGGTAACTTTTTCCTGGCCGTAGTCGTTAAAAATTCTGGCGAAATTTTCATTTAATGCCCGCGCAAAATCATTACCTAGTGCGCTTCCCTTATTACCTTCTACCGAAAAGCCGAACCAGTTTTGCTCGACTTCCTTAAAACGATACCAGGCAGACAATAAGCCTTTGTTAATCGGTTGGGAAGTAGATTTATCACGCAAGAAACGCAGATAAGTAATTATCCCTTCGTGGAGTTGCTGGTACTCTGATTTTTTGCTGTTAAAAAGCAGGAAGGGGTCAATAAAAAGAGGTAGGTCGGCGACCAGTGAAATATCGAACGCCCCGTAATCTTCTAGCGCCTTCTTACTGATTCCGAAATAATCGGAAAATAATATCTTCGGCTGGTTATTTTCCATAACATAGGACAGTTAAGTTATTATAACTCACCCAGGGTAACAATTTCATGCTATTCTGCCGAAATTATTGCCACCTACTGCGCTAATTTGCTTTCGATAAGTTCTCTAGCCTTCTTAGCGTCGTCGACTTTAATAAAGCCGCCTTCGAGTTTTTGGTCGCCAGTGCTATGGATGATAATTTTTGCCGCACCACCAGAGATAAACGGAATTTTTACCGCCTGAACTTTTAACTCTACCCCAGAAATGTTTTTATAAAACAAGGTTTTAGAGTTATCTACGCCAAGCGCTTTAAGCTCTATAGCTACTCGGTCGTCATAAACGACTAAATGGCCGCCAGTACAGCGTGTCTTAAATAATTGTTGCATTAGATTCACCCCCTTTCATAATTTTTAACCTTTAACTTAGGATTCTTATTTTTGCTGGGGGCTTTTCCACAAAAAGCTCCCACCAGCGATGGCTTGCGCCACCTGCTACCCTTTCGGATAACAGCCTCGACAGCGCTCTGGTAGGAGCTTGTTGCTGTCGAGGTCTTTGTGCCATGCCCCTTACGGGGTTTAGGCAACACTAGATTTTATTTAGCCTTACGGCTTAGTTGTACTATTCATTATTTTCTGTATGTCTGACAATTTGTATCGTCTATCCTTTCTCTTTCCTATTCTAACAGCGTTTAGACGGCCTTCGTTATCCCAACGTCGAAGCGTTTCGGGGTTTATCCCTAGTAGTTCGGCCGCTTCCCTAATTTTTATGAGTTTACTATTATCATTCATAACTTCTATTAAATTATACTATAATAAACATACGAAAAGTAAAGAACTATGAAAAATAAATCGGATAAGTACAAACTTCCCACAGGTGACGAATACGAAGGGCTTTTCAACCCAGAAGATTTAATGACCGTGTATTTCGTTAGGAATGGCGTCGGCTATAGGTGGGGTATTCCTTATAAAATTTTCGCTTCTAGTCGCTTCCAGGATATGAAGGAACCGTACGCAGATAAGGATTTAGTGGCGCTAGGCGGTGTTTTATTCGACATTTTAGTTATCGACAAGTATGCAATCGACTTCAAGCAAAAGACAGGCGTACAGAAGTTAAGCGTGGTCGTGAGGTCGTCCGAAACCGAGGATAAACAATTACTTCATAAACTGACGGGTAAGTTTCGAGAAAAAAGCGAAGTACTGAATAGAGATAGCATACCAGGAACTAATAAAGACCATGAATAGTAAGCAAACAGTACCACTTCGGGCGGCAGTTTACCTTCGGGTATCGACTGACGACCAGATAGAAAAATACGGCATTCCGCTACAAAAAGCGGCTGTAGACGCTGTAATTAACTCTAAAGGAAAGCTGGACGACGGCTCGCCCGCTATGGTGCTTGCAGGAGAGCAATATATTTATAAGGACGAGGGTGTGAGCGGCGCTGACCCACTAGACGAACGACCAGCCTTTCTACGCATGAAGGAAGATATAGAAAATGCGCCAGAGGGCGAAAAACCGTTCGATATTGTAGCCGTTTATCGAATTGACAGGTTCGCACGTAAGCTAAAAATTTTACTAGAGGTAATCGAATACTACGAAGCCCATGACATTCAGTTCATATCTGCCAATGAAAGTATCGACACTTCCACCCCGTTTGGTAAGGCTATGCTAGGTATTATCGGCGTAATTGCCGAGCTGGAAAGAGAAACTACAAAAGCCAGAACCCAAGCTGGCAAAGTGCAAGCCATAGAACGAGGGGTCTATATGGGCGCACAAGCGCCTTATGGCTACCTAAAAGATAAGGACAAGCACCTACAAGTTTTTGCACCAGAGTCTAAAGTTGTCGAAGAAATCTTCGAATTGTTCGTATCACAGAAAAAGAATACCCAACAAATAGCAGACTACCTAGCTAGTAAGAAAATCCTTACCCCACTTCCTTCGGCAGTTCATTATGGAAAAAGACGAAAGGGACGCACAAAAGTTAACGACGAATACTTCTGGCGGGATTCTACCGTAAGAGGCATTGTTAAGGATGAAATATATCTGGGAATTTACTACTACAATAAGCACGAAGGAAAAAAACGCTTAGATAAATCACTCTGGAAAAAATCACCGACAGAACATGATTCCATTATCGACTATGGCACCTTTAGCATGGCCCAACAGCGTATTAAAGAAGATGTGGCCTTACGTAATAGCGCTAAAGCGGTCGAAAACCACTTATACCTACTATCTGGCCTCTTAAAATGCCACGCATGTTACGACCCATATTCTGGTCGCGACCCACTAAACTGGTCTGGTACAAGTAAGGTTATAAAGAAAAACGGCAAACGTGCCTACTACTATCATTGTGGGGCTAAAAACTCTAAGAAATACTCGACTGTGTGTAAAGCAATTCCATTCCCAGCCGATGAAATAGAAGCATTCGTTACCCAGTTTATTAAAGACTTGCTAAGCGACCCAGAGAACGTCTACAGGCATATTAACACGTTGCAATCTACGAAAATGGATAAAAGGAAGCTCCTAAAAAGACAGGTAGATATAACAAAAATGTTAAATCGAATACCTGGTAGCCGCCAGAATATAAAGCGCATGTACGGCAAAGGAGACATTACCGACGCAGACTACGACGAAAGAATGGCTAATGTTAAAAAGCAGGAAGCTGATTTAAGGAAAGATTTATTAGTAATACAGGGACAAATCGGCGAAGATAAAATCTCGGAAATTTATGCTAGTACCTTTAAGCTGTTCGCGAAAAAATACAAGCCTTTCCTAGACGGCCTAATGACCGACAGGCAGGAAGTATCCGACCTAATTCACCTTATTGTCGACAGAGTTAACGTTTATACGCGAAAAGCAACGAAAAAAGACAAAATCGCAGGCCGAAAAAAGGAAGACCAGGTAATCCCATACCAGGTGAGGATAGATTTACGCTTGCCGCAAGACATTATGCAACGCCTAGCACGGCAAGGTAAGTTCGAAGTCAGAAACGATAACTTGTGACTCCACGGGGACTCGAACCCCGGTTACCAGGATGAGAACCTGGTGTCCTAGACCGCTAGACGATGGAGCCTGGTAGCTTAATTTTACCATTATTTAGCCTGAGGCTAATCAATTGACAAACCTGTCTCGTTAGAGTAACATTCTCCGTTGGTGTCTCTTTTTATCCCCGCTTAAACGGGGAATATTTTTTAAAGCCGCATTCATGCAAAGTAATCAAGTTTTAATTACTCAGGCTGGCCTCGACCACCTCAAGGCCGAATTGACGGATCTACAAAACGTCAAGCGTCCACTGTTAGTGGAGCGTCTTTCCGTGGCCAGAAGCATGGGGGATTTAGCCGAAAACAGCGATTATCAAAGCGCCAAAGAAGAATTGGCTTTTATGGATAGCCGCATCGACGAATTGGACGAATTGATCAAAAATGCCAAAGTAGCCATCCCTACCTCTTCCACTTCAGTTAACTTCGGTCACACCGTAACCGTCAAGGTTAACTCCAGCCAAACTGCTTTCCAGATTGTCGGAGAGCCTGAAGCCGATCCATCCAAAAGAAAAATTTCCCACTCTTCACCCTTGGGCCTGGCTTTAATGGGTAAAAAAGTCGGAGACCAGATTGAAGTTGATGCACCGGTAGGCAAAATATCTTATACTATCATCAGCATTTCTTAACTTATGAAATTAGTAGTTAGCGCCAAGAAGCACAACACTCCTTAAAGGGGGCGTTGTCTTTGTTGCACACACCCCCTTTAAGGGGGTTTTTTAGTGGAAAAAATGTCAGAAAAATTATCACCATCATTCGAAAAAGAGAACATTATTTCTCAGGCTCATCACGTCTCAAGTATGGATCAGCTGGCTAGTTTGGGGGAAGCAGGTCGTCTGTTGTCAGAAATAGGGACCCAGGTTTCATCCCAGATTGATCAGTACAATTCCGGACATCCCGACGAAATGTTGCCCAAATCCCCGGATGAAATTATGGCTCAATTTGCGGATAACCGCTCATTTGTCATACTATCGGCAGAAAAAAATGCCCGGGTTTTATTTCACGGAACCGTGTATCGCAATTTCACTCCCGGCCAGCAGGACGCATGGGGTTTTCAGGTGGTCGAGTTTGGTTCGGTTATTACTCACCCCGACTTTCGTTCACTGGGCTTAGGTTCATATGGTTGTCGTTCAGTTGTCGACCATGTTAAAAAAGAAAATCACAACACCATCTGTCTATCTACAGTCAAACAGGAAAACACTTTAAGAGTTATGTCCCGGGCCGGACTAAGCCCGGTTTCGTACTGGAAATATCCCCACCTAAGCTTTCTGACTTGCACCTGTGACAATTGTTCAGAGCGTCACGGCTTTTCGGCTTGTCCGTTTCGCCGGACTCCAAAAGCCAGTACCCCTCCTCGACTATTGCAATTAATGGATAAATCCACTCCATTAGGAAAAATTCCCTGTACTCTCATGTTGTCCGACTTATATTTAGCGGATCTTTTTGAGAATCGTTGCCGTGAGTTATCGCGCCGATTTCAACTGCCCCAACTGGAGCCTGGGGTCATTAGCCCAGGCTCCATGCTCATGGCCCAGGCTTTATTTGCTAAAGTAGAAGCATATGCTTAATTCACCTGTAGTAGACACCTTTCTGGAACTGGTCCGAATTGACAGCCCTTCCGGTCAGGAAGCGGTGTTGGGACAGGCTATTCAAAACAAGCTGTCTGATCTGGGTATTTCATCTTCCATCGATGCTTTCGGAAATCTGTTTGCCAAAGTTGAAGGTCGAGGTCAGCCGGTTTTACTAAGCGCCCACTTAGACACCGTGGAACCAGGAAGAGGAGTCAAACCGACGGTTGAAGGCGGGATGATTAAAAGTGATGGCACTACCATCCTGGGGGCAGACAATAAAGCTGCTTTAGCGGCCATCCTGACTGCCATTTCTCAGGCGGATCGTTCAAAATTAAGACCCTTGGAAATAGTTTTTTCCGTTCGTGAAGAAACTGATGGTTGGATTTCAAAGTTTGATTTTTCTAATCTTACGGCCAAAACCGGTCTGATCGCCGATCGGGCCTCAGCTGTCGGTTCGGTTGTTTTATCATCTCCCTGGATCATGAATTTAAACATTGCTGTTGTGGGAAAGCCGGCTCACTCCAGCCTCCCCGAGTTGGCCGTAAACGCGCTCACTGTTGCCGCCAAAGCAATTTCAGCTACCAAATGGGGCCGGATTGATTCCGTCACTACTGCCAACTTAGGTATCGTTTCCGGGGGCTCCGGTATGAACACTATTCCGGGCCGGGTGGATTTGGTGGGAGAAATCAGAAGTTTTTCCGAAACCAAGCTAAACGCGGTTCAGGCCAAAATAAAATCTGTTTTTTCTCAGGTTTGTTCAAAATATGGGGCCGAACTGATTTTCGACAACTCTCTGTATTGTCAGGGTTATTCTTACAAAAAATCCGACCCAGCTGTCAAACAGATCGTATCCGTTCTTCAAAGTTTAAACATCACTCCTTTTTACGAAGTAGTTTTCGGAGCCAGCGACGCCAATACTTTTGCCGCCAATAATTTCAAAGTGGTCACAATAGGTGACGGGTGTACCGATCCGCACACCGTAAATGAAAGCATTTCAGAAGCCAGCTTAGAAAAGTTAACTCAGGTTTTTCTGGCATATATTACCAACTCCGGCTAAAATAGCCCTATGAGCCTTTCCCGCTTAGAAGAAATCCGAAATATTCGCCTGGATAAACTGGCTAAATTAAAAAGCCTGGGGATTAATCCCTACCCATCCAAATTTTCCCGTGATTTTATTTCCATTTCCTCGGCCCGGGAAAAATTAGATCAACAGGTAAGTGTGGTCGGTCGTATTTGGCGCTGGCGGGAACACGGCAACGTCATTTTTGCCGATCTGCGAGATTCTTCAGGTCAGATCCAGCTTTTATTCCAAAAAAAGAATCTTCCGGACAATTTCTCCACCCTCAAACTTTTTGATGTGGGCGATTTTCTGGGGGTCACAGGAAAGGTTGTAACCACCCAGGCCGGGGAAGTTACCATCGATACAAATTATTTTGAGCTGTTGGGCAAATCACTGCGCCCACTTCCTGATGATTGGTATGGTCTCAAAGATACCGAGGAAAGATACCGTAAAAGATATCTTGAACTGTTACTGGATCCTGGCTCAAGACAAAGGTTTGGTCTTCGGACCCAATTGATTAGGCAAGTGCGCAATTATTTGGACAATTTAGGTTTTGAGGAAGTCGAGACTCCTACTCTTCAAAGCCAATACGGCGGAGCCAACGCCAAACCTTTCAAAACCCATCTTAATGCTCTGGATGTGGACATGTTCCTGCGCATCGCTGATGAGCTCTACCTAAAAAGACTGGTAGTGGGAGGTTACGAAAAAGTGTATGAAATTTGCAAGGATTTTCGAAATGAAGGTTTTGATCAAACCCACAATCCGGAATTTACCATGATTGAGTATTACGAAGCTTATGCCGATTACCATCGGATTATGGATATTACCGAAGGTTTGTTTAAGCATTTGGCCAAAACGGTATTACAAAGTGACGTTCTAAAAGTGGGGGATCGGGAAATCAATATTCAAAAACCCTGGGCCAGAATAAAAATGGCCGACCTGTTAAAGGATAAATTAGAAATAGATGTTTCCACAATTACCCGACAGCAGTTGCTGGAATTTGCTAAAAATCATGCCGTTCCGGTTTTAGGAGAAGAAACCACAGGCCAGTTAATATTTACGATATTTGATCACCTGCTCACCGATTCACTGATTGAGCCTACCTGGATACTGGATTACCCCAGTGACGTCTCGCCGCTTTCCAAAGGTAAACCCGACGCTCCGCAGTGGGTTGAGAGATTTGAAGGTTACATCGGAGGCAAAGAAATTTGTGACGGTTGGTCGGAGTTAACCGATCCCTCCGTCCAAAGATCGCGTTTTGAAACGGATACCAAAGTGGCCAGGAAAGATAAAGAAGAGGCCCAGAAAGTTGACGAAGATTTTTTGGAAGCCATGGAATACGGCATGCCTCCCATTGGCGGCATCGGTATCGGTATTGACCGGCTGACCATGTTTTTTACCAACACCTGGTCGATTAAGGAAGTCATGCTCTATCCCACTCTGCGTCCAGAAAACCAGGTCAAAGTAAAACAGGATTTTGATCACAAGCTGGTCATTGTGATCGATTCAAAACTTCCGGCCTGGCAGGTCATGAACACTTCCGGTCATATTGCCGCATTTTTGGGCAATAAAATGGACCAGGCTTTTGACACCGGCAAATTTTTTGTTACCAAAGACGGAAAAAATCTGCCCCGGAATACTCAGTTTGCCATCATTACTTTATCGGCTTCTCAGGCTGATTTAAAAGTCCTGATGGACAAAGTCAGAGACAGCGGTTTGTTGCACATCGGTTATGTTCCGGAAATGATGGTTACCTCCAATGACAAAAAGCTTTCCCAAATGATTGGTGAAAAAACAGATGCTCAGATTGAATACGCCGGTATTGGAATTTTTGGTCCAAAGGATAAAATAGATGCCTTAACTAAAAAATTCTCCCTGTGGGAGTGATCAGATGATTACCAAAGACCAGGCCTTAGATTTAATTCGCGCCCATGTCAAAAACGAAAATATCGTCAAACACATGTTGGCCTTGGGGGCCGTTATGGCCGCTTTTTATGATCACCTTCAGCCGGGGGACGGCAGTACTAAAGACGAGTGGTATATCGCAGGCCTTTTGCACGACGGCGATTACTGTGAGGGCGTGCCGCACAACATGCAGGGAGTAACCATTACTCAATGGGCCAAAGATGCCGGTTACCAAATTCCGGAAAATGTCGCCCACGCCATGGCCGCTCATAATTGGAGTAATACCGGAGTCGAACCGGTTTCCCAAATGGATTGGTCCATTTTTTGCGCCGATTCGCTTACCGGTTTAATTACTGCCTGTACCTTGGTTTTACCTACCAAAAAATTGGCCGATGTAAAACTTGAAAGTGTGCTTAAGAAATTTAAACAGCCTTCCTTTGCTTCGGGCACCCGAAGAGAAGACATTCAGATGTGTGAAACTAAACTAAACATTCCTCTCGATCAATTCATCTCTGTCTCTCTTTCCGCGATGCAATCCGCTTCCGATCAGCTCGGCCTCTGATCTTCTGATATCTTCCAATATCTTCCAATATATTCTAATATATCCCCAGTGGACATCTCAAAATATCATTGGCAGGAATCTGTCGCATCAAGACAGGTTTTAATTCAGATTGAAGCTTTAAAATTAACACTATTAAGCCTGCCTCGCCTTAAGACTAACTATGGTATCCTGCGTACAGCCTCACTTCTCAAAAGTGCAGTATATTCCGCTCGCATCGAAGGCTTTCCCGATACTGAGCAAAATCCCCAAAAGGTCAGCCAAAACTTATTGAAAGCTTACAATTTCCTTATCTCTACACCTCAAAAAAAACTTTCAGTTGCACTTATTAAAAATCTCCACCGAAAAGTTTTAGACAATATTTCATCTTCCGCCGGTCATTTCCGCACTGAGCCCTGGGCTGTGTACGACCAATTTGGCTCGGCCATATACCTGGCTCCACTTCACATCCAAATTCCCGGTTTATTGTCAGATTATCTATCGTATCTGGAAAACAGCCAAAATCATCCGTTAATTAATGCCGCCATTGCCCAATTTATATTTGAAAAAATTCATCCCTTTGCTGACGGCAATGGCAGGGTAGGTCGACTTATTTCTGCATTCTTATTAAAGGTGTCAGGTTATCATTTTGATTATTTAATTCCCCTGGAAGAATATATCGAAAACCACAAAGACGTTTACTATTCATCTCTTATCCCCAGTCATGACCTGACCGAATTTATTAACTTTTTTTTAACCGCACTTATTGAGCAGGGTAAAGCTGTCATATTAGCTGCCCAACAGGATACGCTACCTACAACAAATTTGCTTTCTCCCCGCCGTCAGGAAATATTAGCAATTCTTAAAGATCATCCACATGCTTCTTTTGATTTCATCCACCGTCGGTTTTTAAATTTAAATCCCAAAACTCTGCATTACGATTTAGGTCAACTCATTAAACGTGGTTTTATCCAAAAAGCTGGTATTACCCGCGGCGTTACCTATATAATAAAAAATAACTAATAATGGACACCGAATTCGAAGCCAAGTTTTATCCCGTCGACAAAAAAAGATTTTGCCAGAAACTGCTTCAAATTGGTGCCAAGTTAATCGTTCCCGAAAGGAAATTGCGTCGAGTGTTGGTCGACTCTCGTACTTACCCTCAAATTAAATGTACTTACATCAGAGTTAGGGATGAGGGTAATCATGTACGACTAAGTGCCAAAATTCATGCCGCCGCAGATGGCCGGGTTTCTGATCAAAAAGAATTAGACGTAATAGTTGATAGTTTTGAAAAGACAATCGAGATATTGCAAATCATGGGTTTTACCCCGGATCATTACCAGGAAAACTTACGAGAGACTTGGAAGTTGAATAATATTGAAATAGTCATTGATACCTGGCCGGGTCTTGAATCCTACTCGGAAATTGAAGCAAGTTCGGAGGATGAAGTAAAAAATACCGCACAAAAATTAGGCTTTGATTGGGGCAAAAAAATTATTACCGGAGTAGGTAACATTATGAGCGAAAAATATCATTTGGATTTGGAGGTTGTCGATCAGATGCTAAGACATATCACTTTCGAACAAAATCCCTTTACTGATTTGCCTAGTTATCCGATAGCTAACACTCAAACTGCTTATTTGTAAATATTGCTTATGAAATATCTTTTTAGCACCAATGCGGATTGCAAAGCTTGTTTTGATGAAATTCTTCTTGGTTTACTGGAGCTGGAAAAGACTAAGCAAATAAGTGAAATTTATTATCAGCTTCCGAGTGCTATTTTACTTGATTCACCCATGGGTCCAGATCAGCTTATTGCCAAAATGACAGCTTCGACTCACGTGGCTCATGATTTTTCCAAATATACTGATTTGACCGATTCGGAATATTTCCAAAAAAAGAAATCGTTTAAACTATATACTCAAGCCATAATCTGAATTTATGAAAATTGCCCGTTTGGTTATCGGTACCACAAATGCAGGGAAACTCGCGGAATGGAAATCGTTTTTGCAGGACCAGGTTGAAATTCTCGGACTTTCTGATTTTCCTAAAATGGCCGACATATCGGAAACCGGCTCCACTTTTGCTGAAAATGCCCGTATCAAAGCCGGTACTTACGCCAAAGCATTAAATGAATTTGTTTACAGTGAAGACGGAGGCATGGAGATTGATGCCCTAAACGGTTGGCCGGGGGTCAGTAGTCACCGTCTTTTGCCTGACGGGTCGCAAGCCTCGGATGACCAAGTGATGTCCTACACTCTAGAAAGAATGAAAGACATTCCGGCCTCAAGCCGCCAAGCCAGATTGGCATTTAGCGCCGCCATCGCCGATCCGTCAGGCCAGATAATTTTCGAAGGCCAGGGCGCTCTTGAGGGAGTCATAACTGATTCAATCGGTCCGGTTGTAATTCCCGGATACCCGTTTCGTTCTATTTTCTTTCTGCCTCAGGTAAATAAAACTTATGCCGAGTTAAGTGATAATGAACACGATCAGTACAACCACAAAAAACCGGTAGCCCAAAAAGTCATTGAGTTTTTAAAAGCTGCCCAATAGCTGTATAATACCCACAAGGCGTTATCAGACAGCTTCCAACTGTTGAGCCGATTGGGGTAAAAAACCAATCCGGGATGGCCCGTAATAGCTTCAAATTAAGTATCCTCTCTCGCTGGCACCTCTCTTCCAGGGGCGAAAGAAAAGAATTTATAGTATTCTTATCTGGTATTTCACATCTATGATTGACCTTAAACTTATTCGCGAAAAACCGGAACTGGTTAAATCCGGAATTTTAACCAAGGGCTACGATGCTACCGTTGTCGACCGGGTATTGGAGTTGGACAAAAAACACCGGGAACTACTTTCTGAAACCGAAAATCTCAGGGCCGCCAGAAACAAGCTGACTCCAAAACAGATCGACGAAGGCAAAAGTATCAAAGAGCAATTAAAAATCCTTACTCCCCAACTTGATACTTTAGAAGCCGAGCTTAATCAGGCTCTAAGTCTTGTCCCCAATTTACCATCACCTCTGGCTCCTATTGGAAAAGGCGAATCCGAAAACTTAGAGCTTCGAAAATGGGGGACACCCAGATCCTTTGAATTCACTCCCAAAGACCATCTCGAACTAGGTAAGCATTTAAATATTTTAGATTTCGAGACCGGAGCCAAAGTCGTCGGTTCACAGTTTTATTATCTTTACGGAGACGGAGCCTTACTGGAGTTGGCTTTGATTCAATACGCCTTCAACTTATTGCAAAAATCAGGCTTTGTTCCGGTTATTACTCCGGATTTGGCCAAACCCCGCTTCTATTTGGGCACCGGCTACATTCCCAAAGGCAATGAAGCCCAGACTTATACCATCGAGGGTCAGGATATGGGATTAATTGCCACAGCCGAAGTCACCTTGGCCGGAAAACATGCTGACGAAATAATTCCTGAAGACCAACTCCCCATCAAGTACATCGGTTACTCGCATTGTTTTAGGCAAGAAGAGGGTGCTTACGGAAAATACTCCAAAGGTTTATATAGGGTGCATCAGTTTACCAAGGCCGAAATGTTTATTTATTGCACGCCGGATGAATCAGAAAAAATGCATCAGTTGATTTTGTCGCTTGAAGAAAAAATATATCAGGAATTAGGTATTCCGTATCGGGTTTTGGAAATGTGTACCGGCGATCTCGGTGCCATGGCCGCCAGAAAATTCGATATCGAAGCCTGGATGCCCGGTCGGGGAGATTATGGTGAAGTGACTTCTACTTCAAACTGTACCGACTATCAGGCCCGAAATTTAAACATTCGTTACAAAAGAAAAAATGGAGTTATTGAGCATGTCCACATGTTAAACGGGACCGCCATCGCTACCTCCAGGACCCCCCTGGCCATCATGGAAAATTACCAAAACGCTGATGGAACAATCACCATCCCCGAAGTACTCCGCCCCATTATGGGCAAAGACAAAATCACTCCCAGGATCTAAAATTGATCCATGGCCAAAAAACCTTCCTCAGCTTCTGCCTCCGCCTCCTCATTTGCCCAGATGTTTTTCATAATTAAATTTGCCTTAGCTTTTTTATGGAAAACCGACAAAAAAGCATTTCTTCTGGTGGTATTTTTAAATTCTGTCGCCAGCTTTATCATCATTCCCAATCTTTACCTGGATAAGATTTTTTTAGACACTTTAATCGGCAATATCGGCAGTCCGGACCCTTTTCGCATTCTGAATTTAATATTGTTAATAGTCGCCGCCCGTTTTGGCTTGGCCGCGGTCAGAACGTTATCAACCAGGGTCGCCGGCTACTTTAGCCGCATCATTTTTTGGAAAAATAATCAGCGCCTGGAAATTCTTATTGGCAAAAAATATGCCAGTATCAGCGTTCCGGTCCTGGAGTCTCCGGAATTCAAAAACCGCTACAACCGTATCGAAAGGGAAAGCTTAAACCGGTTTCACCGTGTCACTGAAAACGTAGTCAGGATTCCTCAACATATCTCAGCCATTGTTTCTTCTTTATCGTTTTTTGTCATCACTCAGCCGTTTGTCATCGTTTTCTCTCTGGCTTCTCTTCTGCCATCAGTGATCGTCGATCGCATTTTTATTAAAAAAGACTACCAGTTAGACACCCAGATAGCCGTATTACATCGTACCCGCGGATTTTATTACTCCCAGCTGGCCAGAAACCGTTCATACATGGAAATACGGCTTTTAGGAATAGCAGATTACTTAGCCGGTCACATCATCCGGATCTGGAATGACATTATTGCCAAACGCCTGGCCATGTTCAGGTCCTGGCGCACCTGGAGTTTTCTGGCCGGACTGGTTGATGATATTACCTCTTATTCATTTGATGCCCTGTTTGCGTATCAGGCCATTATTCAGCAAATCACCATCGGTACCGCCCAGGCTTATATTCGGGCCATTTCCAGTTTCAAAAGAAGCGTTTCCGATTTAACCGCTGCCACCATGGAGTTGTACGAAAATTATTTCTATCTCAATGACTTAGTTTGGTTTTTAAACCTGGATGAACCGTACTTTAACAGTAATGGCCATCTGGTTACAGCTCCGCTTAACCAGGGGTTTGAATTCAAAAACGTTTGGTTTAAATATCCCGAAACCGATAACTGGATTCTTAAGGGCATTTCTTTCAAAGTCGACTTTAATGAAAACATAGCCATTGTCGGCAAAAACGGCGCCGGAAAAACAACTTTGGTTAAACTTTTGTGCGGCTTTTATTCTCCCACCAAAGGCCAGGTTTTAGTTGGCGGCCGGCCGGTGTCCGGGTTAAACAAACCCTCGTATTGGAAAAAGCTGTCCGTGTTATTCCAGGATTTTGATCAGTTCGGGCTGTCAGCAACCGAGCGCATCGGCATTTCTGATTTAAACCGGATGTCCGATCCGGATCAGATTATCCACTTTAGTAAATTGGTGGGTATTCATGATTGGATTAAAGGTTTGCCCAAAGGTTACGAAAATCCGCTTTCCCGGGATTTTGAACACGGGATTATGCCTTCAACCGGCCAGGCCCAAAGAGTCGGCATCGCCAGGACCTTATTCAGAAAAGATGCCGATTTGTTAATTCTGGATGAACCCACCAGCAACGTCGACCCTGAATCAGAAGAACAAATCTTTGAAGAGATCATCAAACTGGGATTAAAGAAAAACCTGATTTTCATTTCCCATCGTTTCAGCACCGTTCGAAAAGCCGATCGTATTTTACTGGTTGAAGACGGTCAAATAACCGAAAACGGATCGCATGAAAAATTGATGGCCGAAAACGGCACCTATGCCCGGCTTTTCTCTCTCCAGGCCAAAAGTTATCAGTAGTCAAAATGTATGTCCGAAAAAATTAAGTTGGTAAAAATCATTAAATACGTGTTTTCCTCGCTTTGGCGAATAGATAAGTGGCGCACAATTTTGTATTTGGTTGTAACAAATCTTCGCAGCCTGTTTTCCATTCCGGAATTATATTTAAACAAATTATTCATCGAGACCTTATTGGCTGCCATCGCAGCTGGATCTTTTACTTCGTACTCTCAACCGCTTCTCCTGTTAGTTATTGTCAGATTTCTTGTGCAGCTGTCAGAATCCATCCTTAGTAGAATTGGCTATTTTCTTGGTTACCAGTTGCGACTTAAGTACCAGGCATCAACAGACGATTTTATTAGCGACAAACTTTATCAGCTGGAGATCCCGGTAATCGAATCTGCCGAGTTTACCACTCGTTTCTCCAGACTCAGATCAAACCGATATCGAGGTTTTAACTTGGCCAACTCCGTTATTTCAATTCCCAGCGAAATCGCCAGTATTTTTTCCTCTTTGGCCTTAATTTACATTCTCAAGCCTTGGATGGTTCTAATTTCACTGCTTTTTTCCCTGCCCAAACTGTTTATCAGACGCAAGCTGGCACATAACAGGTTTAAAAATGATGAAATCATTCAGCAAAAATATTCTACTCGAAATGAGGTGGAAAATTTACTAAATCACCAGCAGGAAGAAGTCCGCACACTCGGAGCTTTTTCGTTCTTGAAAGAAAAGCGCAGACAGATACGCGATGAAATAAACAACTTAAATTTGTCATCAGACAAACGCATGTATTTACTCGGCATTTTTCAGGAATTCTTAGATCAGCTTTTTTCCCGCGGCTTCGAAATCTATTTGGTTATTAATGCAATATTAGGCAGAATCACCTTTGGCGATTTTCAGGCAGCCAGTAGCGCTTTAAATCGCTTAACGGTAAGTTTGGGTAACGTGTTAAACGTCATAGGTGATAGCATGGAGAATCAAATTTATCTTTCTGATTTGATGTGGTTTATCGATCATCCGGTAGAGCCCTTTTTCAGTCACAAAAACTCAGTCAATTTGTCTCCGAAAAATTCGCTCATAAAATTTAATCACGTCAATTTCCATTACCCGGGCCACCAGAAATTCTCTTTAAAAAATCTTAATTTTGAGATAAAGCCCGCAGAAAAAATAGCTTTGGTTGGATTAAACGGTGCCGGAAAGTCAACCATTGTTAAACTCCTTTGCGGCTTTTATAAACCTACCAGTGGGCAGGTTTCATTCGGCAGTCACAATATTTTTTCCTATCCCCCTGAAGTATACCGTTCTCATTTGGCGGTTCTTTATCAGAATTTCTGCTACTATTCTGTATCAGCCAAAGAAAGTATTGGCTTAGGTAACATTCTCAAACTCGAAGACTTTCAGGCTATTCAATCAGTCGCTAAATTGACCAAGATTGACTCCTGGATCAAAAGTTTGCCCCAACAGTATCAAACTCCATTGGCCACCCATTATCCCAACGGAGTCCAGCCGTCTGGTGGCCAAAGACAGCGTATTGCTCTGGCTAGGATTATGCTCAAATCAGCCGAGGTTTATATTTTAGACGAACCCACCAGTCAGGTCGACGCATTGGCTGAAGAAGAAATATTCTCTGAAGTGCTTGACCTTTTAAAAGACAAAACGGTTATTTTTATTTCCCACCGTTTTTGCACAGTTAGACGAGCCGATCGCATTCTTTTGATCGAAGACGGTCAAATCACCGAAAACGAATCTCATGAGAAATTGATGGCCCAAAACGGCACCTATGCCCGGCTTTTCTCTCTCCAGGCCAAAAGTTATCAGTAACTATGAAATTATCTTCCCCTCCATTTGAAATCTTCGTGTATCCTTCTCTGGGTACCAGCCGTACCTACTTAATCAAAACTAAATCGGAAAAGATATTAATCGACCCCGGATGGCCTTCTTTTGTCCTCCCGATTTTAAAATCCCACCCCGACATCTCTTTGATCGTTCTTACGCATCGCCACTACGATCACCATGGTGCGGCCCCCTTAGTAAATAAACTGACCCGGGCCCCCATCGTTGCCGCTGCTACGGCTAACACTACAGCTATCGAAATTCCCCCAGTGCATACATTTATATTTAAACTCATTCGCTCTTGGGCCAGAGCCGGCTTCTTTTTTCCCAGACTCACCGACTTTGCAAATATCGCCCTCAAGCTTCAGTCAGTGGACGCCATCTTAAAAGACGGCGACTTTATCGATAAGTCGGGTTTATTTAAGGTGGTTTCCACTCCTGGTCACACTTCAGACAGTATTTGTATCTATAGTCCCAAATATCAAATCCTTTTTTCCGGAGACACCATCGTCAATCCGTTTAATAAGCCCAGATGGGTTCGCCTGATAACCAACCGTCAGCAATTTTCCGATACCCAGCACAAGATCGCTCGTTTGCAGATCAAAAAAGTGTATCCCGGCCACGGAGAGCCATTCTTACTTACAGATGCTAAAATGCTTTATGAGCACTAATTTGGTCACTTCCTCCCAAATTACTGACGAACTGATTCGTCAGTTAAATCAAAAAAATGAATCCCAGGTAGGCGATGCGGATGTTTTAGAAGGCGAGGTGGTGGGAGACTCTGCTTCTTCATCTTCCGTTCAATCTTCTGCCTCCACTTTTCCTGCTGACTCCAGTCCGGAAAAAGAACTTAGGTCCAGAATTGAATCTGGGGAATGGGACAACCTTGACGATCTGGAGGCTTTTAAAGCCAGAACCCCGGAAGGCCAACTCATGGCCAGAACCGAAGCTCTGGACTTTCGGGTCAGACAACTAGAGCTTCGTCTGCCGATGCTTTTAAATGAGCACCTGCACGACGCCTATATTCAGGTCCTAAAAAAGATTCACGCTTTAAGAAAAACCAAAGGCGCCATTTTTTATTATTTCTATAAAGATTCCGGTCAAAGGGATTTAGGAGACGGCAGGTAACCAGTCTAAAAAATGTTTGATTTTTTAAAACCCAAGGTTTTGGAAGAGGCCCACTCCAAATATAGTGGCCTACTCAAAGTCATTTCCGGTTTTGGTTATAAGTACATTAGTACCGGCCCCCTGACTCAAACCGGAGGCATCGTCAAAGATGTATGGGAACCGGTCTTAAAAAAATACGGAAAAACCAGAAAATCCTGGTTAATTTTGGGATTGGCCGGCGGCACTATCGCCAAAATCGTTTCCGAACGTTTTTCACCGATCGAAATTGTGGGTGTGGAAATTGATCCGGTCATGATCCAGCTGGGCCGCAAATACCTGGATTTGGACAAAATAGCCCATTTAAAAGTAGAGGTCACCGATGCCAAACAATACGTCCACAACTTAAGCCTTAAACCCACCCCTAAATCCGGCAGCCACTTTGATTACATCTTGGTAGATATGTATTTAGGAGACCAGTTGCCTTCGTTTGTTTACGATCCCAAATTTTTGCAAAAGCTTAAATCATCCGGCTCCATCGTTATTTTTAACCATCTTTTTTATGATGCTCCCAAAAAGACCCTGGCCCACTCGCTGATCGAACAACTAAAGACCGTCTTTTCTGACATTCAGCTGTCCCGCCAGCTGACTAATTTATTGATTGTTTGCAAAGCGTAACTGGGACAATTCAGGTATAATAAACGCCGCATATATTTATGGCTCTTTTTAACAAACTTTTTTCTAAATTCTTAGACTTTAACCAAAAGGAAATCAATCGTTTGGTAGCGACTGTCGCCGAAGTAAATTTGCTTACCGCCAAATTTGCCAAGCTCAAAAAACCTGAGGATTTTAGTAGTTACACTGCCGACTTGAAAAATCGCCTGACTGAAGGTCAGACTCTCAACCAGGTTCTTCCCGAAGCCTTTGCTTTAGCTCGCGAAGCTTCCGAAAGAGCCATTGGTTTGCGTCCTTACGACGTTCAGCTGATGGCCGCTATGTGTTTTCATGAAGGAAAAGTCGCCGAACAGCGCACCGGTGAGGGAAAAACCCTCTCAGCCGTTCCTGCCTTGTACCTAAACGCCTTAACCGGCAAGGGAGCCCATTTGGTGACCGTTAACGATTACCTGGCCCGGCGTGACGCCGGCTGGAATGGTCCCACTTTCCACTTGCTGGGGCTTTCGGTGGGAGTCATCATGCACGAGAAGTCATTTTTGTACGATCCGCAGTATTTCGATCCTGCTCACGGCGATGATCGGCTGGCCCATTTGCGGCCGTGTGACAGAAAAGTGGCCTACAGTGCCGACATCACTTATGGCACCAACAATGAATTCGGTTTTGATTATCTGCGAGACAATATGGTAGGCAGCCTTGAGGAAAAATCCCAACGCGGTCATCATTTTGCCATTGTCGACGAGGTCGATTCCATTCTCATCGACGAAGCCCGCACTCCTCTGATCATTTCCATGCCCGATACCGAGCCCACGCAAAAATATTATGAATTTGCCAAATTAGTCGACCGTCTGTCAGCCGATACCGATTACATTATCGACGAAAAACACAGAACCGCCAATCTTTCCGAACACGGACTGAAAAAAGTCGAAAAAATGCTCAATGTGGAAAATCTTTATGAAAAAGATTTCGATACCATTCATCATGTCGAAAATGCTCTCAAAGCCCGGGCCTTGTTCATCAAAGACAAAGACTACATCATCCGCGAAAACCAGGTGGTCATCGTTGATGAATTTACCGGTCGTCTGATGCCCGGTCGCCGTTGGTCGGAAGGAATTCATCAGGCGGTTGAAGCCAAGGAAAACGTTACCATTCAGCAGGAATCAAAAACTATGGCCACCATTTCTTTCCAAAATTACTTCCGTATGTACGAAAAACTATCCGGTATGACCGGAACTGCCGCTACCGAAGCCGAAGAGCTGAACAAAATTTACAAATTAGAAGTAGTGATTATCCCTACTAACAAACCCATGGTCAGGGCCGACCATGCCGATATCATTTATAAAACTACTCGGGCCAAATACACGGCTTTAGCCAATTTAATTGGCGAACTGCATAAAAAAGGCCAGCCGATTCTGGTTGGTACCACTTCAATTGAAAAAAACGAAATTGTTTCTGATCTGCTTCATCACAAAAAGATTCCTCACCAACTTCTTAATGCTAAAAACCATGAAAAGGAAGCTACCATTATTTCCGAAGCTGGTAGGCTTGGTGCAGTCACTATCGCCACCAACATTGCCGGTCGCGGTGTGGACATTATTCTGGGCGGAACTCCTCCGCCAAACCCTAAGTTTGTTTTAGGGGACGATCGCCTCACCGAAGCAGCTTACAAAAAAGAATTGGCCAAATGGCAAAAAGCCCACGACGACGTTGTGGCTGCCGGAGGCCTATATGTAATAGGTACCGAGCGTCATGAATCCAGACGCATCGACAACCAGCTTCGCGGCCGCTCCGGCCGTCAGGGAGACCCGGGCGCTACCAGATTTTATTTGTCTCTGGATGACGACATCATGCGCATTTTTGGCGGAGACCAGGTAGCTAAAATTATGGGTTTTCTGAAAATTCCCGAAGACGAACCGATTGAACACGGCATGGTCAGTAAAGCCATCGAACAGGCCCAGGTCAAAGTCGAAGGCTTCAATTTTGACGCCAGAAAGAGCGTCGTCGAATATGACGATGTCATGAATAAGCAAAGAGAAATTGTTTATGGCTTAAGAAACAGGGTCTTAAACGGAGAAGTTACCGATCAGGAAATATTGGAGAAGCTTCAGAAGAATCTTAAAAATGTCATCAACATGTATGCCCCGCGGGGAATTGTTGAATCTGAAGTTCTGCCGATAACTACCGCCCTGGTCGACATTATTCCTTTTGATGATGCTTCCCAACAAGCTTTATCCGATCAGTTTCAAAAATTAGGTACGGCTGATGAAATTTCCAAAATGACCGACGGAATTGTCGCCGACACTTTAGAAAAACGTAAAGACCAGGTGGGGGAGCAAAATTGGCAGCAAATCAAAAAGTTTGCCTATCTCTCTTCAATCGACCATTTGTGGGTAGAGCATTTGGACGCAGTGGATGATCTGCGTTCCGGAATCAGTCTTCGTGGTTATGGTCAGCGTGATCCCTTGGTGGAATATAAAGGTGAAGCCTTTTCCATGTTTGAAAGATTGGTTACTCAGATTGATTCCGAATTTGGCAAAAGACTATTCAGAATCCAAATCGGAGATCCGCGCCAGGCTCCTCCTCCAAAAGCCATCGAAATTAAACCCAACTTTGATATCTCCACCCAGGACTCTGTGCCTTCGACCCAAAATCAAGCTGATTCACCAGCTAGAAAGCTGCCGTTTATGAAAGGAAAACCCAAAACAGTTTCTCCTGATTTTCTCTCAGCCATGCAGGGATTACAAAAAGGTGGTGTCGAAAATAAAACCAAAAACTTAGGCAGAAACGATCCCTGCTGGTGTGGAAGTGGAAAAAAGTACAAACGTTGCCACTATCCAAATTAGGGCTATATATAGGAATATTATCGATACCAGGATTAACAGTTTTTAAGAATAAACTGCATCAAACCGAATTTCTAATCCCCAGCCTCAATGGTCTAGTTGTTGAAAATCATCCTTAACCACATGGTATAAATTTCTTGTCTATAATCTGCGCTAATAATTTAATCCTTGAGTATAAATTATTAATTTGGGTACGAACTGTTAAAATGTAGAATATGGATGACGGTTCTACAGAAAATACATCTTCTGAAGAACAGAGAATGATTCTGACTCCCTTAAGATTTGCGAAGGAATTTACAAACATTTGGCCACAAATAAGGAGAAACGGTCATTTTAATTATTTTTTTGCAGGGAGTCTTGCAACGAATATCCTAATGCACGCAAAAAATATCCAAGATGTTGGATCTTCCAAAGCTATACCAATTACTCCTGAAATTAGAAGACTGTTTGTAACAAACAAAATAAAGGATATAGATATTGCATACAGCCCAGATCATGAAGTTTGGATGGACGATGTTTTCAGCAAAGAATTTGAGAAATTCGAGAGATGTATTCAAAAATACAGATCTATAAGTGCATCGCCAAAAGGTATGGGGCTTGACCTGGCTTTAGAAGAATCATCGATTAATACTAGATATAAAGTTGTTACCACTGATGGAAATGAGTTCTATATTGTAGGATTAGACGCTATGATTGCCCATAAATTGGTATCTTTGGTTCGAGTTCATCGGGCTTATCCTGAAACAGCAAATGCCCAAATCGAGAGTATTTACAAAGCAGCGACAAGTGTTTATGGAACAGAGCATATTAAAGGTGTTATTATTGGATTGTTTAAATTTTATAGAAAATACCTAAAACACTATAATGATTTATTTGGGACGCTTGAAACAGTCGCGTCTGAACTGGATACCAACAAAAAGATTTCCCCATTTGTTAAAAATTTGTTCTCTTTAGCTGTAAAATCTAGCCAAAGGGGCATATAACTGGTTCGGTCTTCTTTTTATTCCGGATCCTACTTTCATGAGGTACCCATTATGCTAGCATTTCAAAAATGTCATTATCCAAACAAGTATGTATTTGTCCCATCAAGCGCTTAATTTCAAACCGAGCGTTGTTCTTCTCTGCTTAGTTTAACTGCTTTTAGGAATCTTTCTGCTACTCTAATATCATTATATAGCTCAGATTTAGGATCTCTGTTTCCTGCGTAAAATTTCAATACGCCATCCACACGATCAATAGGCATTGTAATAGCAACTGCAACTTGATTAAGTCTCTTCTCTTCGGAAATGTCCGGAAACTTAACAGAAAAATCATCAGCAACCAAAGCGTCCATTATTAGCATGCCAAGGGCTGCGTCCTGAGTTAATCTCTCCCTATCAGATAAACGCACTTCAGGACTGTTTGTATCCATATTTATATGAATGACTCTCTAACAACTGAAATTATACACTATCAAGCTAACACCTCAAAAAAAATGCCACTATCCGAATTAAATCTAAATATATGGCCCTAGCAAATTAAGTATTCTAAGAACAAATTAAAGCGGATTATATATTATTTTTCAGCCTCACTTCTTCACTTCCCCACAACCGCCAGTGAGCATATAGTATTTTCTTGTAAGTATTTCTATACTTAGAGTATGAAACCTCTTCCGGTATTAATTAAAAACAATTATTTAAAAGTAGCCATTGTATTGGGTTTCATACTTCCTTTAGTCATTTTAGATTTTCTAGGCAGAAGAAGTGATATCGTTGATGACCGCTTGGCTTATCCTCTGCTGTTATATTTTTCTGGAAGTATGGTTTTGTTTCCGCTGACAGGTATATTACGAGATTTAGTCAATATGCTTCCCAAAAACACTATTTTTAACATGTCACAACAAGTTGCTAAACATCCCATAGATCTTGAAAAGAGTCTGTCCACAACGAACTTGAGCCCCCAAGAAGTTGAACAGAAAAAATCAGCTGTCTATAGTTTATTTAGTTTTAGTATTATCACCGGTTTAGAATTTATCTCGTTTAGTATGGGACTAGTAATTATCGCTGCTTTAATTTTGGGATTGATAAGTAAATTACTGTGAGGCACCGGTTTTGTTGGCACTTCAGGAAATGTCACTATCCCACTTAAGGTCTATATATAAGCCTTATTCTGTAGTCTCCTTCTAAATAATATCAACCACAATTGGATCAACCAGCTTTCTGTAATCTTCGGATTTCATTGCTATGGAAAATCTTCTATCTCCGGCATTAAAAATAATTTTTTCATTCTCAAACACAGACTTGTCTGCGAACACTTTTAGTCCGGTTAAATTGCCAAAAGGCGGTACTCCTCCCGGTTCTACCCCGTTTGTAAGTTGTGCTACTTCTTCAACTGTCGCAAACCTGATATCCTTTGCATTTAATATATTTTTAGCTTTAGCGTTATCAAACCTTTTATCTCCTGGTATAACGATCATTACAAAGTATTTTCTACCATCATCTTCTTTAACTCTGACTATCATGGCTTTGGTCCCTTGTTTTAGTGTATATCCGGTTCTTATTTTTGCCGCCTCTTCACTGGTTCTAACAGCTTCATGCTCAAAAGTTTCAAACCACATTCCGGATTTTTTCAATAGATCCTTTATGGTTGTAACTAGTGGATGATATTCCATAAACTGTTTACGAAGTCTATTATAAATTGGACGTAGATGTTGTGTATATTCAAAATAGTAAGCTGGGTCAAATATCCAAACCACTCCTTTCAGGCACAATTGTTCGGTTATCGTTTTTCTGTCAGGGATATAACTCCAATGATGTCACAATCAGTCGCACTTCAGTAAGAATTTGACTCAAGATTATAATTGATTCATGCCTTATACCTCTAAAGCACTGCCCTGGTTATTGGAAGAAGATGGTAGCGGGGTACGGTATTTGGCTTTAAAAGAACTGGTTGGCTTACCCAGGGATAATACTGAATTACTTCAGGCCAGACAAGTAGCCTACACCAAAGGACAGATTTCAAGAATCCTTAAGCATGTTGAACCTGAGGGCTTTTGGAATAAGCCCGGTGGAGGTTATTCACCCAAATATTTCTCGACTGTCTGGTCATTGATCTTGCTTTCGCAATTGGGGGCATCGGTCAACGATGACAAACGCATTGCCCAGTCATGTCGGTATTATCTGGATCATGCTTACTCCAAAGATGGTTCAATTTCATACAACGGCACTCCGTCGGGCACCATTGATTGTCTTCAGGGTAATATGTGTGCTGCACTAACTGATTTGGGATATCAGGATCAGCGGCTTACTGACACTTTTGAATGGATGGCCAGAAGTGTTACCGGAGGGGTGAAATATTATGCATACAAGTGTGGACCGAATTTTGCCTGCGGGGCCAACGGAAAAAAGCCATGCGCTTGGGGCGCCGCAAAAGTCCTATTGGCACTGGGAAAAATTCCGAAGTCCAAAAGAAGTCAAACTGTCAATCGGGCAATTAAAGCCGGCGTGGATTTTTTGTTTTCCGTTGACCCGGTAACAGCAAAATATCCCACAACCAACGACGAGAAGCCCAATAGCAGTTGGTGGAAACTCGGGTTTCCCACCTTTTATTGTACCGACCTGCTCCAGCTGGCTGAAGCATTAACGTCAGTCGGTTGCGGCCATGATCCCCGTTTAAAAAACGTTTTGGATTTTATTATGAGTAAACAGGATGACAGTGAGCGGTGGAAATTAGAACATGAATATACTAAAAAAACCTGGGGGGAGTTTGGTAAGAAAGGTGAACCCAGTAAGTGGGTGACTTATCGAGTCTTAAAATTACTGAAGATGCTCGAACAATAATTCACTGAAAATTAATTGTTTCACGCCTTCGGTTTTCCTGGTTCGCCGACCATAAGCCGGGTTGGTCTTCTGGAAATCAGATTATTGTCGATAATGCAGTTTCACCGGGTGATTCATGCATCGCCTTATTTCTAAAAAAAGCCAACTTTACATTGGCGCAATTGTTGACTCAGTGGTCTAATTGCTAAATACTATATTCAGTGGATTTAAATTCTGCCATTGAGTACATTAAATCCCAGCTTCAGGCAGGCAAAACTGCCGCTCAAATCACCTCGGACCTGGAAGCAGCTGGTTGGTCGCATGAATCAGTTGTTCAGGCCTTAAGTCAGGCCCAATCGCCAGTAAGTGAGGCCAAGCCGCCAGTGGGTGATTACTTTTCTCGTGTACTCACCGGTCAAAAAAAGTTTCATGTCTTTTTGGCGGGTATCGTTTTAGGCCTGCTTATCACCATCAAGCCTTCTTTCTACTTAATCAAATACGGCTTGCCCTATATTAATAACTTAGAAAGCCAGGTTGTGTCGATTGTTGATGAAGTATTTCCCCAAGACTTGGAAATTACCATAAAAGATGGCATTGCTTCTACCAACGTAAAAGAACCGTACCATATCGATGTCAACCGGGCTGCTATCGAAAGAATTTTTAATTTCCAAGACAG
>MEXR01000049.1 GCA_001773775.1 Candidatus Amesbacteria bacterium RIFOXYB1_FULL_44_23
GATAAAGCTATGGAGATAAAAAAACTGCAACAGTCGGGACTGGTCGTAGCTATGGTTGGAGACGGAATTAATGATGCTCCGGCTCTGGCTACTGCTAACCTAGGAATTGCGATGGGCGGAGGAACAGACGTCGCTAGAGAAACAGGGGGGATTGTGATCGTAAACAATAATTTATCCCGAGTAGTTACCGGATTGGGGATTGCAAAATCCACCATGGCAAAAATAAAACAAAATCTGTTCTTTGCCCTGATTTACAACGTGCTGGGGATTCCGATTGCAGCCAGATTATTTATGGGAATCGGACTTGTTTTAAAGCCTGAAATCGCCGGTTTGGCAATGGCACTTTCTTCAGTGTCGGTAGTAACCAATTCCCTGCTTTTGCGAAAACAAAAAAATAAGTGGATGTAATATTGAAAAAGTTTTCCCAAAACTTCAACCGACTACCCGCAGGTGAATTCTAGGAAGAAAGAAATTTATTGAAGTCGTCGTAGTATGGATAATCGTGGGTGGAACTTGTTTTTTGAATAACGGGGATGTCTTTGTTGACCAGCTTTAGATAAACGGCAACCGGACCATATGGCATGAAGGGATCCTGGGAATTTTGAATGATGAGAAGATTACTACTGTTAAACGATCTTAAACCTTGTAAGTAAGTAACCGGATCGATGGGGATGCCACATAAAATGACTTTGTGAAGTGTCGCTTTTACTAACGGTAAAAGCGACATAAACACCTGAGTGCCAACTGATTTGGCAATAATATTAATTTTCTGATCGACAATTTCCTTTTGAATTCTGGAGACTTCGTTTTTTATATCAAACTCTCCGTCTGACCAATGAGCCCATTTGTGGAGAGTTGCCGATCCGTCAACTTTCAGATTGTCTACAACTGCTTGAGCCCAAATTTCGTTTTTGGGAGAATATCCCGGCAGGACAACGGTCTGCATAGCTTATTTTTTATGAGTAGATTTCTTAATTTCACCCATGATTTCTTTTTTGATTTTGGCCGCATGATCCTTAATTTTGTTTTCAATTTCAGGATGGGCATGAATTTTTAAGTATTCCAATAATTCTAAATCAAAAGGAGCGGTGTGGAGTTTTTTGACAAATTCCGGTTGTTTGTCTTTGGGCAGATGATTGAAAATAACGTTTAAGATGTTGTGATGCAGAGTTTGATCGATAATTTCGATTAATTCCTGCCGCTCTTGGGGATCGAGAGCAAATTTATCAAGTTCGAGGTCAATTTCCTCTCTAATTACCAGATGGTCATAAAACAATTTAGTCATAGTTTATTGGGCTGAAAGTAGGGCTGGTCCCTGTTCTAAATTGTACTCCAATGGTCCAAGGGGGACACGATTTTCCGGATCATCAACAAAAAACATAACTACGGGTCCGCGGCTTTTGCCGTCTTGGCGCCTGAGGTATTCCATAACCTCAGGTGAACCACCGAAGTGCTTGCCTGTCCAGGCAGCAGGTCCAGAATCAGCCACAACGGCTACCACAGCCCGGCCATTATGGGGATTTATAACAACGACCTTTCGATACTTGTACCAATCCCGCAGATAGGAGAGGCGGGCATTCCAGTCCGGGAGGTAGAGAGTCTGGACCGCTACGTAGTACTTCTCCATAGTGACCGTCTGGGGAGTTAACTTATCTTTGCTGGGAACAAAATAGCCCCAGGCTCCCCTGCCGGGAGTAATTCCATGCTCTTGCAGGGCATCGTGCTGGCTGACGGAGTCTCCGGGAAAACGAGGCAAATGCTGCTCCTGGCCGATTAAGCCGTAGCTGGTATTTAAATGATTGCCTTCCAGTTCTGCGTAGGCATGAATTCCGAGAATGTCGTGAATTGACCTACTGACTGTTGACTCTTCTTCGGAGGTTAAGGGGCGGACTTCCGGAGGAAGAGTGTCGGTAAGCGCCTGTGATAAGGCTGAGCGGAAATCGACCGGGGAAACAAAAAGTTGGTGAGACGATTCCGGCAGGGCCGCACTAATCGGGCTTTGGACAGGTGAAAGCATGACGCTGGCTGCTGCAGCCCCAGCAGAGAGAAGTTTGGCGGCGTGGGCCCTGAGATGACCTGGTTTGACGCCACCTGCCTCCAGCATGGCAACGGCCGGACCATGGTGAGAGGTTAATAAATTGCCCGACTGAATCGATTTGAGTTTTAGACGGGAACGCAGAAGCGAGGCGTTAAGAATGGCAGATTGGGACATACTTTAGCTCTAAGAACTGTTATTAATGGATTGGATTGCTGTTTCCAGCCTTTTTAAGGTTTCGTCCTTACCTAGTACTAACATTGTATCTGTTGTGGGGGGTGTTTGGCGACTACCACAAATGGCAATGCGAACAGACATAAAATAATCCCCTACTTTCCAACCACGAGCTTTTATTTCATCTGTCCAGCCTAACTCCAGGCCCTGCTTGGTCCAGTTATCGATAGAAGACAAGTGCTGCACGCCGGACTTGAGATGCTCAAGGCTTACGGCTGGATCTGTAAAAAGAGCCAAGTCGACTGGGGGAGCTTCGAAAAATAAGCTAGTTAAGGGGACAAAATCAGTTATTTTAACCAATCGATCCTTGATTAATGGTAGTAACTGAGTAATTTTGTCCTCCGGTATATTTGTTTTCACCAGAGTTTTCACTAGTTGAGTAATTTCAATATCCGATTTTTGACGTATGTAATGTCCGTTGAGCCAATTGAGTTTGTCTTGGGTAAATAAAGGATTCGATTTTTGAAAACCTTTTGGATCGAAGTGTTGCACAAATTCGCTTAAAGTGAACAATTCTCGGTTATCTTTAGGAGCCCATCCCAGCAATATGACAAAGTTTAAAATTGCTTCAGGTAAATATCCATCATTGATGAATTGCTCACAAAAAACTGAATCCCTCCGTTTTGACAACTTTCCTCCATTAGGAGACTGAATGTCGGTGAGGTGACCGATTTGAGGCTGGTTTCCGGTTAAAAATCTGAAGACCAAAAGATGAACTGGGGTGCTGGGCATCCAGTCGTGCCCGCGTAAAATGTGGGTGATTTTCATATCTAAATCATCTGCCATAGCTGCCAGGTGATAGGTTGGAAAACCGTCGGTTTTGAGAAGGGTGGCGTCGTAAACTGTGTTTGTATCCCAACTGACTTCTTTTTGAAGCACAAAATCGAAATATGATATTTTTTCGTCGTCAGGAACCCGAAGCTTGATTGCTCCCGAAGTCAGTTTTTTGTCGCGACAGGGGTCACGTAGAGTCGAGGAAAAGCCTTCTTCTTTAGCGTTTTTGGCCGGACATTGGCAATAAAAAGCGTGGTTTTGAGAAACTAGTTTTTCTGCAATTTTTTGATAAAAACCGGTTTTTTTTCTTTCGGATTGCACATAGTATTCATCCCACTTTAAACCAAAGGTGGTGAGGTTTTTTTTGATATCATCTATCCCCTCCGGCTTATATCTTTCCTGATCTGTGTCTTCGATGCGCAGAATGAATTGGCCATGATCGTGCTTGGCCATAGCATAGGCGTAAATGGCAGTGCGCAGATTGCCAATATGCAAAAAACCTGTAGGCGAAGGAGCAAAACGAGTACGAGTCATTGTATAATCGATTCTACCATGGCTACTTTGACTGAAGTAAGCGTACTTGCCAGGAGGATAATCAAGTTTTCCGGGGTAGCTTTGGTAGTGATGGCCCTGATCCCGGGAACCATTTCTACGATTAAGAAAATAATGCTGGCGCTTAATCCCCCGCCTCCTACTCCCCCTACAGTCAGATACGGAAAGTTGCCAACCTTAATCTTTCCAGAGGCGCCGAATTACGCCACACCCGAGTATAAACTGGAAACGATCAGCGGCGGACTGCCGGCTTTACCGAACGTAGGAAAAGTTTACGTGGTGGGAATTAACAGATCCAGACTGCTGACTTTAGACAGGATGAAGGATAAGGCGATAAGTGTGGGGCTTAAAAATGAACCCCTGGCACTTGATGACAGGACATACCGGTTTACAAACCAGACTCTACCTATCGACATGATTTTTGACGTAATCACAGGAAGTTTTTCCTATAAATACGACTGGACCGTAGATCGGGAGATTTATACCACTTTTGATGTACCCATCGGTAATTCAGCCGTATCGGAAGCACAGCGATTTTTAGAACGATTGGGAGCTTTGCCGGATGATTTGGCCAAAGGCACAAGTAAGATCATTTATCTGGCGGCTACATCATCAGCGATGGTGCCTGAAAATTCCCCGTATGAGGCTAATTTCGTGAGAGTAGATTTGTTTAGAGCCGACAAAGATGACGTCAGGATTGTCACAGCCGGAATGGATACTTCCCCGGCGAATGTGATTATTTCAGGATCGAATGGCGATAAGAGAATTATCCAGGCAAATTATTATTATTCCCAGGTTATCGGTGATGACTTTGCTACCTATCCATTAAGACCGGTGACAGCTGCCTGGCAAGAATTGACTACCGGAGGCGGTTATATTGCAAAAAGAACCACTGAAAAAGTGGTGACGATAAGAAAAGTGTCCCTGGGTTACTTTGAGAGTAATGAACAGCAATCGTTTTTGCAGCCGGTGTATGTTTTTGAGGGTGACGGGAACTTTGCCGCATTCGTGCAAGCAGTGGCTCCGGAATACGTTATTGCCAAGTAAAAGAAGAATAAACCCAGTCGATAATCTTTTTGGTGTCGGTAAAACGATCAGTACTACCCAGCAAGGAAATGATAACTTCGTGGCCATCCCGATTAACTAAAGTTACCAGGGCTTCCCCGGCTTTGTCGGTAAAGCCGGTTTTAACACCCAACACCCCGGAGACACTGCCTAATAGACGATTAACATTGGAAAGGGAATGGAAGCCGGCGGAACTGGTTGAGGCCACTACGGCGTTCTCAGTGGCGACGGCTTTGGCTAAATAGGGGGTTTGAAGCAGGTGGTCGGCGATCCGGGCTAAATCCGATGCCGAGGAAAAATGACCATCCTGGTCAAGTCCGGTAGGATTTAAAAAATTAGTATGAAAAAGATTTATTTTCTGAGCCTTGGAATTCATGGCCGCGACGAAGGCGACTTTGCCTCCGGGATACGCATCGGCAATAATCTCTGCTGCATCGTTGGCTGATTGAACCAATAAAGCGTAAAGCAGGTCGGCAACGGTCATGGTTTCACCAGGCTGGAGATGAATGTTGGAGCCTTCGGGATAGGCTTTTTGGACGGTAATTATCTGATCCAAAGGAAAATGCTCATAGGCCACGATCGCGGTCATCATTTTGGTGGTGGAAGCCGGATAAATCTCAGAGTCGGCGTCTTTTTCGAACAAAACGACCTTGGAGTTGCGGTCGAGAATAAAAATATTTTTAGCGGAAACTGTCGGGGTGTCCTGAAGTTTGGAGACCTGTTTGGGGATAATCTGATGCGGCACGGATTGGCTTTGAACTGGAATGGGATCTGAGGAAGTCGGAGTTGACGGCCA
>MEXR01000050.1 GCA_001773775.1 Candidatus Amesbacteria bacterium RIFOXYB1_FULL_44_23
AACAAGCTTGCCGGGGTTACCATTTTGGAGGCAAATGGAAATGTTGTTTTAGACCAGGGCAGCGTAGACGCTGAGATTAATTTGGGCGGTAATCAGGCCCTTCTTATCGTCACCGCTGGTAGTTTAAGTATTAACTCCCGCATTAAACATACTTCTGGCAGCGGCTTCTTCTCCGCCATTGTGGAAAACGACATTAATATCTCATCCGGAGTCGGAGAAGCTCCACCAGCAGCTTCCCCGTATCAGGTCGATTTAGAAGACAACGCTACCCCTCCACATCTCATGGGTGTCTATTATGCCCAGGGAACTGTTAGTACCGGCAGCCTTGGTAGTCCCAACATCGACAAACAAATTGAAGTGCAGGGGTCAATTGTCGGCATGACCGGAATCAATCTCCAGCGGCTTAGTTTTGGCCAATATCCTTCCGAATATATTGCCTGCGATCCTAATAGCATCAAAATTCTTCGCGACGTCGGTTTGCGCCGCATCATCAAACAGGAACTGGTTTGGTAGTTTTCTAATGGGTATCTCTTAGGGTATAATCTCAGGGGCTATGGCAATGAAACATACATATCAGCCCAAAAAGCTAAAACGGATTCGCAAACACGGTTTTATGCATCGCATGGCCTCAAAAAACGGCCGCAATCTCCTTAAGCGTCGCAGGCTCGTCGGTCGTCGTCGGCTCGCCGCTTAATTCATGCTTCCTAAATCAAGTCGCCTCTCTCATTTTGAGTTTCTTCAGGTAAAAAAGTCCGCTACCACCATCAATCACCCCCTATTCTCCCTGCTATACTCCCGCTCCTCGCACGGTCGTTCCCGGTTTTCTGTCGTAGTCTCAACCAGAGTCGCTCCGAAGGCCCACTCCCGCAATCAAATCAGAAGATCTGTTTATAATTCTCTCCCCCCTCACCATTCACCCGCTTTCGATGTTATTATTTTTCTTAAGCCCAAATCCGCTCAGGTTGAAAATGAAAAACTTAATTCTCAAATCCATACTGTACTATCAGAAATACGTCCCTGAAATCCTGGGCCAGTGCCGTTTCTCTCCCAGTTGTTCCCGCTACACCTACCAAGCCATCGATAAATATGGTATTCTTCACGGAAGTTGGTTGGGACTAAAACGCTTACTTCGCTGTCACCCACTACATCCCGGCGGATACGATCCCCTACCATAACAAATTATGGCATCACTTTGGAACCTCTTACTAACCCAGCCGCTATTAAACTCCCTTATTGGCCTTTATAAATTGACAGGAAATCTTGGTTGGTCAATTGTCGTTTTAACCATTCTGCTTCGTTTTTTGATGACCCCCCTGGTTTTGCCAAGTCTTAAAGTTACTAAAAAGATCCAGGAACTGGCTCCCGAACTGGCCAAACTAAAAGCCCAATTTAAAGACGACAAACAAAAGTTGATGGTAGCCCAGGCAGAGTTGTATAAAAAAAACGGAGCCAACCCCGCTTCCGGTTGCCTGCCTCAAATTGTTCAATTGTTGGTTCTAATTGCTTTATTCTCGGTTTTTAATTCCATTTTGAAAGCCGACGGCTCCTTAGTCGAAAAAATAAACCCCAATTTATATTCCTTCAACCAGCTTTCGGCCGACTTCAAGCTCAATCCCAACTTTTTGTATATGGATTTAACCAAGCCCGATGTTTTTCATGTCCCGGGATTACCCATTCCTCTCCCTGGTCTTTTCCTCCTTCTTTCTGCGCTCACCCAATTAATAAGCAGCAAAATGATGGCCCCCGAAATTTCTGCCGAAAAGAAAATCGCTGAAAAAACCAAAGACACCACCGATGACGCCATGGTAGAAATGCAACAGCAAATGGGCTACATGTTCCCCCTGATGACTCTGGTAATCGGTTTTCAGTTTCCAGCCGGCCTGGTTGTTTACTGGACCATTTTTTCTATAGTCAGCTCCTACCAGCAATACTCAGTCTCCGGCTGGGGTGGCCTCAAGCCTTGGCTAATCAAGTTAAATTTGCTAAAATCCCACTCTCATGGATCACACTAAAGCTATCTCCGAATATAGTTTGGCCTTCCTCTCACAGATGGGTTTTGGGCCCGAAGTTGCTGTGGAGGTGCAATTAGACCAGGAAAATTCGCTGTACCAGATTCTTTTCCAAACCACCAACCCCTCTCTACTGATTGGATATCATGGTGAAAACCTCACCTCCATGCAATTACTGCTTTCTCAGCACTTACATGCCAAGCTCGGCGAATGGCTCAATCTTTCACTTAACGTCAACGACTATAAAGAACGTCGCCAGTTCACTCTTCACTCTCTGGCTGACACTGCCGTCTCTCGGGTTCTCACCACTAGTCAGGCTCACTCCCTTCCCCCTATGCCCGCCTCCGAACGCCGCATTGTTCACTTGTATCTTTCCAACCATCCCCGTGTTGTTACCACCTCTCAGGGAACCGGCAAAAGCCGCTACGTGGTAATTTCCCCCAAGGCCTAAGCCTCAAGCCTTTATAATAGTTTGGTGGTCACAAAATTAAGCTACTTTCTTCTGGTGTTACTAATCGTGCTTTTGCCCTCCCAACTTTCCTTTCATTTTTGGCCAGCCTGGTCCAGTATTTCTGGCCTTCGCATTGACTACCTCTCCCCCACTATTTTTGTTACCGACCTTCTTATGCTGGCAGTTGTGTTAATAAATATTCATAAACTTTATTTAATGTATCGGCTGCCTACCGCGTTGGAAAAATTAATTTTAGTATTTGTGGTTCTGAACATAATCTTCTCTTCCATTCCCCTTTTTAGTTTATACAAATATCTTAAGTTACTTCTGTACATTTCATTTTTTGTGTATTTAAAAAATCAAAAAAAAATTCATCTCGCATCACTACTTGAAAAGTATTTTCCTTTAACTTTGCTCTGGATTGCACTTCTTGCTCTGGCTCAATTTCTCTTAAAAAAATCCTTAGGCGGGCCGCTTTGGATTCTTGGCGAAAGACCGCTTAGTTTAGACATGCCGTTAGTTGCAAAAGTTTCCTTAAACAATTTAGGGCTTTTTTTGAGGCCTTATGCCACCTTGCCGCACCCCAACGCCTTGGCAGGATTTTTAACCCTGGGCGTTTTAATCCAATTAAAATACTTTCCCCTTAAAAAAAACACACAACTGTCCACCGCCTTGTCAGTAATCGCCGCCTTACTTGCTCAATCAGCTGGAACCATAGTGGCTCTTATTATTTCCTCCCTGTTTGCATATTTTAAAAAAATAAAAGTAAGACTTATCGTTCTTTCGATATTAACTTTGTCGCTACTGGTCGTTGCGGTCCATAAACCGGCGGCAACAGTGACTGACCGGCTTCATTTACTAAATAAGGGTTTTTCCGAAATAGCCAAACATCCTATTTTTGGAGTTGGATTAGGATCCTTTCCGGTCACCAGTGCCAACACAAACACCGCCTCGCTGTTAGATCACCAACCGGTTCACAACTTACCGGTCCTGCTGGCATCCGAAATCGGCATTCCCCTCTTCCTACTTTTAGTTGTCTATCTACTCCCCAAAATAACCTCTGACCCGCTGTTAGTTTTTGTTTTTACCTCAAGCCTGTTTGACCACTACTGGCTTACCTCCCATCAAAACTTCCTCCTCCTGGGTTTCTATATTTTAATAACTAAGTTAAAATCCCCTACACATGAGTGACGAGCTAGACATCTTTACCGACGGCGGTTCTCGGGGAAATCCTGGAAAAGCCGCTTCGGCTTTTGTGGTTTATCTTCCAAACAAAACCGTCGTTTATCAGCAAGGCAAATATCTCGGAACGGCCACCAACAACCAAGCCGAGTATTCAGCAGTAGTCATCGCCCTGGAATGGCTGCAAAAAAATTCTCCCGGAAACCCTAAGGTAAATTTTTTTCTCGACTCTCTGTTGGTAGTCAATCAGCTTAAAGGGCTGTTTAAAGTTAAAGAGCCTGATCTGCAGCAAAAATATCTGTTAATAAAAAAACTGATTGCCGACAGCAAATTAACATCCGTAAATTTTAATCACATCCCCCGCTCTCAAAATAGTGCCGCTGATTTTTTGGTCAATCAAACCCTGGACAATCTTTTGGAATCCTAATAACTTCTGAATAATTTGAAATTATACGTCCCCAAAGCCCCATGCGGTAATTTTCATGTTTTTGATGTACGTACAGTAACGCGAAAAGACTAGCCACAAAATAATGTAATAACTACACACAAAATTAGTGTAAGAACCAATAGCTTCATATTGCATAATTACCGCGCGGTTGTGAGTTGCAGAGTAAACAGGTATAACTAAACTAGTGAAACACAAATTAATAACCTCAAAAATATCTTCACTAAATCATGTCCTCATTACCGGCGACAAAAGTCCCATCTCCGAAAGTCTTAGAACTCAATTACTAAGATATTCTCAACTTCAAGTCGACCATTGGCCTGCCGGTAAACAATCACTCCAATCTCCCATTAATGTAGAAGTTATAATCCACGTCGTTGGTTTTGGACCTGCCTCCCTGTCCCAGACACTATCAGCTACCGTTCTTCTGCATGAACTGTTACACCTTGCCACCAGTCAGCGCGCCAAGTTCATGCTGGTAATTTACAACCCCCAAACCCCACTTTCCAAAACCGCAGTAAGCTTGCTCAATCAATATTCTAAAATCAAGCCTCTTCTCACACACATCGTTGAAGTCGGTCAAGACGAAGTCGAGACAGAAGCCGAAGCCATTGTAAAAAAAATATTCCCTCACCACAAACACGCCCTTAGTCCCAAACAGGTTACTATCGCTCCAACCTCACCTCACCAAAATAATCAAAAGAACCGCTTTAGAACTTTAAAGAAAATCTCGCTATTAGCCGTATTGGTTTTTATTCTTACCCAGTGCTTAGGCCTGGGTTTACTTAAGTTTTCAGCCAAACAACTTGCTCTTAACGACTATTCTTCCTTTGGAAAACTTTTAGAGCTTTCTCAAAGGCTCTTGCTGCTTAACCAAACCTCAATCAGCTACATCCCTGGGTTTCCTGAAATTTCCTACCTTTATCAACCCCAAATCTTAAACCGGGCGAAGACAATTTATCAGGTGTCTGATCAGCTAAACGAGGCACTAAATTTCCTGATATCTTTCACCCCGGCCACTGATCCAATTGACACCGCCAGACTTTTGTCATTAGTAGACGAGCTGACAGAAAGTTTAACGGTGGTTAAGAATCAAAATACCACCACCACTCTTCTAAAAAAAACTAGACTTCTTATTCCGTACATCAATTCAGTTTTAGGACATTCTTCTGCTCAAAATGTGATGTTTATAATTTCCGATTCCGACAGCCCCACTCCAACCGGCGGGGAGAAAACATCAATTGTGCTGGTCACTCTGGAGAAGGGTCAAGTCAGCGCTGTCAAACACCTGGCCATGTCCAAAGTTTATCAGGATGCCCCGGGAAAATTTGACCTGACGACTTTTGAAGCGAACCCGGAATTCAAAACCGTTGCTGCCAATCTATCTCAACTTGTTTTAAAGACCTATCAAACTCAGGCAAACTTAGTTGTTGGTTTAAGCACCCTTGAAATCGATCAGCTGCTGGAAATTGCTAAAAATCAAACTCCAAATCCAAATCAAACCAGCTCAGGAAATTCTCAATCAAAAATTGACGAGTTTATTTCATTGCTTCCTCAAACCACCTCCACTATCCGCCGACAGTTGTTACAAAAAACATACGAACTATTGGAAAGCGGCCAATTATTTGCCACACACACAACGGATCTTCCTGAGCTCGAGTATTTAGGTTGGAGTGGGGGACTTTCACTCCCTCCCTGCAAAAGTAGGCTTAGCTGTCTTAATGTATTCCTGGATTCCAGACTTGGCCCCTCGGTTCAGGGGGGGATAGCAGACATCAATCAAGTATTTCGAAAAAGCGACATCGAAGTCACCAGCGGATTATTGAAAACAAACACCACCCTCAACCTTTCTCTGAAATCTCAATCAAAGACCCTGCTACAACTTTTTTTCCCCAAAACTTCTCAACTCACCACTGTTCTGGTTGATGGCCTACCCCCTAGCTTGCCGGCTACTCCTAGCTCATTTAATAACCAAATCAACCAGGTTGTATTAAATCTTGAAAACAATGAGCCGGCCTCTCGGCACCTGGAAGTTGTCGTTGAACAAGCTCAAAAATTTTCCCTTCCGCCAGGCAAATTCCATCTTCAGGTTAATTTACCCACCCAACCGGGGATCAAATATGTCGACCTGACTAATGTGATTTACCCGAAAAATTGGACCACCTCCATCTATCAAAAACCGTCGGTTGCCTTACCGGGGCAGCTCAGATATAATACCCAAAGCCGCAATCCGGTAAGTTTAAATATAGATTTTATTCCCAAATGACCGCCACCAAACACGAACTAGCATGCCAACCCAGGAAACTCTTTGGCCGCAAGCTTAAAAAGCTAAGACTAACCGGGGTTACTCCTGCAAACGTTTTCGGAAATAAGATTACTTCAGTTAACATTCAGACTAACACTAAAGAATTTCAGAAATTTTACAGTCTGGTAGGGGAGTCGACTCTTAGTTACTTAAATCTCGAGGGAGAAAAAGCCCCCCTTCCGGTTTTCGTTAAAGAAGTTACCAAACACCCGGTTACCGGAGACCTTCTTCATATAGTTTTTCATCAGGTCAATCTCAAGGAAAAAGTCACCGCCCAAGTTCCTCTTCTTTTAGTTGGTGAACCTTTGGCTGAAAAAGAAAAGCTCGGAATTATGGTTCAACAGATTGACGAAATCGAAGTCGAAGCTTTGCCAACCGACATGCCTGAAAAAATTGAGATTGACGTTACTTCACTCTCCCAAGCCGGATCTAATATTCTAGTAAAAGATCTTTCCCTTGATAAGTCAAAGCTCACCGTTAAGACTGATCCGGAAAGTATTGTTGTTCAAATCGAGGCTCTGGCCAAAGAAGAAGTAGCGCCAGTAGCAGCTGAAGTACCAGCCGAAACTGCCGAAAAAGTAGAAGGCGAAACCAAGACCGAAGAAGCAGACAAACCAGCAGACGCTCCTTCCAAACCAGAACCCAAAAAATAAGGTATACTTTTCTTAATGTCCGAGAAAGTTATTGGCTACATACTTCTTCTGATTGGGGTTTTAAGTATTATTTTTTCGACCTACAACGCTTTTCAGGTCTTCACTGGAAAAGCCAAGCCGATACAATATTTCACCGAAAAAAACTCGCCCCTGGATCTTTCCAGTCTCAGTGGAATGCTGGGCCCAACTTCGGGAACTTTAGTCTCTGCTTCATCAGTCAACGACGGTCTAAATCTCACCCTGCATATTTTTTTAATCTCAATTATTTCCGGTGCCGGATACAAGCTCGCCTCACTGGGGATTATGTTGCTTAGAGCCATTGAAGTAAAACTGATCAAAAGTCCATTCGAAACTATTTATCCAAAACCGGCCACGAAGCCTTAATCAGCCACTCTTCCTGTATCCCCATTAATCTATTTTTTCTAAACTCTTGCCAAACCGCTTCAGTCACAAACGGCATAAATGGGTGCAGCATTTTCAAACACATTAAATATACATGTCTAGAAACAGCAAGTGCTCCCGGGTCATTCTTCCTCTCTTTAATGCTTTCAACATATACATCAGCGAATTTATGCCACAAAAATTCATATATTGCTTCTGTGGACTCCGCATATCTGAAGGTATCTAACCCCCTTGTGACTGAGCTGATTAATTTTTCCAGATCATTAAGAATGCCCTTGTCTTCGTTTGTAAGTTCGTAAGATTCAGGCCAGGAAACTTCCTTACCATACTCCTCATACATTAATTGCAAAAATCTTCCGATATTCCAGATTTTATTAGAAAAGTTTCTCATACCCCTGACCTTATCCTCAGATAGCGGAATTTTACTTCCGGGGGCCACTCCATACACCAAAGTCATTCGTAAAGCGTCGGCTCCATACTTGTCGACCAGTTCAATCGGGTTTATAACATTACCCTTACTTTTGCTCATTTTAATTCCCTTGGAGTCAGCCACCATCGACCATAGATAAACATTTTTAAAAGGAATTTCACCCGCCAGATACAATGAAAACATCATCATTCTGGATACCCAGAATTTCAAAATGTCAGACAAAGTTCCCATAAAATCTGTTGGAAACCTATTGGAAAACTCATCTCCCTTAAGAGTAACCAGTGGCCACTGTCCGGAAGAAAACCAAGTGTCGAAAGTATCAGTTTCTTGCAACGATCTTGAGTCGGGCGCAGTAGGGGAGACGACGTACCTTGCCCCCTTAGGTGCAAATGTTGCTTGTAACCCTCTTTCAATTTTTTCAAAAGATAGTCCCTCTGACATTAATTTACCCACCGATCCTCGAATCTTCTTATCATCAACCAAAACGGAAATTTCCATGTTCGGATTTTCATCCACGTTATACCAGGCTGGGATTCTGATTCCCCATGCAATTTGCCTGGAAATTGGCCAGTCGTGCATAATCGTAAGCCAATCCAACATTTGCTTTTTAAACCTTCTCGGTGAAAAAACAACTCTATCCTTTTTGACTGCTGCAATAACAGGTTTTTTCAGCTCGTCGACTTTTATAAACCAGTTCAAAATAACCATCGGTTCTAAAACCCGCCTGCATTTGTAACACACTCCGACCGAGTGAGTATATTTGTCATCAATTTTTTCCATAAGTCCTGATTTTTGCAAATCTTCAACTACCACCCGTCTGGCTTCTGCCACCTTCAGGCCCGAGTATTTTCCGCACTTATCATTCAATCTTCCGTCTAGTCCAATCACCTGTTTTATTTCTAGTCCGTGTTTTTTGCCCATCTCAAAATCGTTGGGATCATGAGCTGGGGTTACCTTAACTACCCCTGTTCCGAATTCAGGATCGACCATCTCGTCGGCAATCACTTTCACTTTAAATTTTCCGATCAACCCCTCCACTTCAATTTCCTTGCCAATCCATTCTTGGTATCTTTTATCTTTAGGGTTCACGGCCACCGCCGTGTCTCCAAATTTTGTTTCTGGTCTCACTGTAGCCAGAATAAATGGACCATACTTCATGTAGTACAAACTATCGATCCGTTCCTCGTGATCAATTTCCAGCTCCGCCAGCGAAGTGCCGCAGTGGGTGCAATAATTCACCATATACTCATCCCTGTAAATTTTTCCTTCAGTCTCCATTTGCCTGAAGGTTTCAAACACCTTGTCCGTAACATTTTTATCCAATGTAAAAACGTTCCTCTGCCAGTCGGCTGAAAACCCCAGTCGCCTGAACTGTTTGAATATTAGTCCTGAATTTTCTGACACAAAGTTATAAATATTCTGATACAAAGTTGCTCGGTCAAAATCCATTCTCGACTTGCCCTCTTTGGCTAAGTTTTTTTCATACACAAATTGCGTCTCAAATCCGGCATGATCCGTACCCGGAATCCATACCGCCGAATACCCTTCCATTCGTTTCCACCTCACCATAATGTCATCAATGGTGTACATCGCATGTCCGGCATGAAGTGACGCGTTCGCATTGGGTGGCGGCATTAAAATTGTGTACGGCTTACCGGAAGAACTGGGCCCGAAAGCTCCAGACTCTTCCCAGAGCTTATAAATCATTTCCTCATGTTTTTTATGATCGTATGCTTTGTCCATAAAAATTCCCGCCTCCTTGTATTATAAGGACGAGCGGGTTCTCGTGGTACCACCTTATTTGCTTCTTAATAAGCTTGATTACGCCAAGCAGTAAACGGCGGGTTCTACAAAAATTCTTCCCGCGGCTTGCTAGTGACTGGCTAGCTCAAACGCCTTTCTTAATTTCGATTATTTTACTACAATCCCTACATGGATTCAAAAATTATCAAACATTTTAAAAAAGCCGATCCCGTTTTGTATAAACTGATTCAAAGAGTGGGGGAGTCCAAAATTACTCTCGCCCCCCGTCCTCCTGGCCAATATTTTCGTTCACTTTGTTCAACCATAATCTCCCAACAACTATCAGGAAAAGTCGCCGACTTATTTTGGACCAGGTTCCTGGATCTTTTCCCTCGACGTAAAATTACCCCCCAAAAAGTGTTAGGTGTTTCCAATTCACAACTCCGCGCAATTGGCATATCCGGTTCCAAAGCCATTTATTTAAAATCTCTGGCTGAGTATTTTTCAAAACCTAACACCCGACTTTCTTTGTTGGCCTCTCTTTCTCACGAAGAAGTTATTTCTGAGCTGACCCAAATCAAAGGAGTCGGTCGCTGGACGGCGGAAATGTTTCTAATGTTCACGTTGGGCAGACCTGACGTTTTTTCGGCCGGAGATCAAGGTCTTAAAAATGCTCTCAAAAAACATTATCCTTCACCACCTGACCCCATAATTTGGTCACCATACAGTACTTATGCCTGCCTCGTCCTTTGGCAAAGTTTAGAACTCACTTCGTAATTTCTGATTTTCTATATTTATCCACCACCAGCTTAATTCTTTCCAACTCTTCAGTTTCGGGTTTTGGTAGCGGACCGGACAAATCAAAATATTTTCTCTTGTGATACACAATTGGAGCAGGGGAGTCTGCCACTTTGAAATTCTCTACCGACCCCACCACCATCACATGATCTCCCAGTTCTTCCTTTTTTATCATTCTGCAAACTATCTGTAGAGCCGCTTCTTCCACTAACAATACTTTAGTTTCATCATCCTCTCTGAATTTCACACCCAGCTCTTTTAGTGCAGCGACTTTGTTCTCTTCATCACCATGGCTGCCTCCGGCCACACTGGCGATCCACCCCTGGTTTTTACTGGTAATACTGATTCCAAAAACCTTAGTTTCAAGAATGTTTAGCAACGACTTCTTCCCAGGCCCGATGTGCACGGCAAACAATGCCGGAGCATAAGAAATTAGTCTCGTCCATTCTGCTGCCATAATGTTGGGCTTGCCGGATTCATCTCTACTGGTAATCAGCCCCACGTTCCCCACCATCGCTGTCGTGCCCTCACTTCCCCAAGGAATATCCATACTCATGTCTGCCAGCATAACACACCTTTACCCTAACAAAAGTAAGGTTGGCCGCTTTGCCGTATCGCCCGGCCGTATTCGATTTCACTTGTAACAAATTTGCTTTCCCACCGATCTGTAGGTCCCACCAAACGCTAAGATAAATTAATTTTAGGTCTTAAATCCTTTGGGTCAAAAATCATATTCGTCGAGATAAACTGAGACTTGGCCGCTGTCGGTCTGGAATCCCTGTTCGCTTTTAAGGGATTAATGGCAGTTTCCATGCTAGTAAAAGCAATTGCCTGCATAAACGCATCGATTCCTTCCTTTGGCCGAAATTTACTAAAAAAATAAATTGATTTTGAATAATACAAAAGCTCCAACTTCAACAACAATCTCGCTAAATACTTGCGGTCGACCTGGTTAGGGTTTAAAGGTCTTCGACGCTCCATCTTGGTTTTCTGTCAACTTCT
>MEXR01000051.1 GCA_001773775.1 Candidatus Amesbacteria bacterium RIFOXYB1_FULL_44_23
TGGCTTCTGCACACTTTGTAGCCTGATTAAAGGTTTCAGTGGTTTGGGAGATGGCTATTACAGCATTCTGAAAAATAATATGCCATGGGGGTTTAAAGTCGCCCCTTAAACCCTTGATTTGCTTACAAATTTCAGCACATGGACATTCGCATTTCATGTCCTTGATTGTATCACATAACTACCTATAGTAATTGATGAAGTAGCTTTAAAATTGGCTCTAGCGCTAGCCCATGATTCACTGGCTCTTAGAAAACCCCTTTTCTCTTTTTTGAGAAAGTTTTTTAAAAAATGATTTGACTATTTTAAAAGACTTAGGACCAGAACCATTACGATAAACAAAAAGAGTAAGATAAAAATTAAGGCAAGGAAGGAAACAAGTGAGGAAAAGATTAAAAGTGATAGGGGTTTTTGAATATGAAACTTACGTTTGGCAAACCATGAAGTAAATGTAATAACGGGCAGCCCGATGACGGGGTGGGCAATCAGTGCTGCCAGCCATATTCCAAAAAGGGCCAGTCCGCTTAGATCCCGACAACCGCCAGGACAAGCTGCGGACAAAAACGCTTTAGTGGGAGCGAAAATCAGATATAGAAGAAGCAGGGTAAGAAATACGGCGTTTGCTGTGATTAGCTTTTTGTCCACCATAAACATGTTACAGGAACTGCGATATACTAGTCCAGTGAACTGGTTTAAGGCGATTGGGCTTACGGTACTTTTGGGGTTTGCCAGTCTTTTGGGATCGCAAAGGGCAGAGGCTAAGTCGTATTCAGTTTCCAAAGTTGATTTTGTGGTATTGGTACGATCAGACAAGTCGGCTGATTTTTCAGAGACCAGAAGCTATGACTTTTCGGGCGACTATACGTTTGCATACCGGAGCATTCCGGTTGCCGGTGACCAGAGAATCTCAAATATCAGAGTCAGCGATGAGCTGGGAACGGAATACGTCAATTCAGGCCAGGATGTAAATGTGCCAAACACATACTTTACCCGGATTCAAAACGGAGAATTTTATATTAAGTGGTTTTACAAAGCTTCGTATCAGGATAAGACTTTTAACTTTACTTACCGGGTGGCAAATGCCGCTACCAAGTATCGGGACGCGGGTGAGTTTTACTGGAAGTTAATCGGCTCTGATTGGAGCCTGGGACAAAGTTACATTACGGCGACGGTGTACCTGCCGGGGAAAGTGACCGGCAATGAAATTTATGCATTTGCTCACGGACCTTTAGACGGACAAATAAACATTCCGGCAGCCGACCGGGCAACTTTTAATTTGAAATATTTGCCGGCCGGTAAGTTTTTTGAAGTCAGAGTGTTATTTTCTCCCAGTCTTTTGACGGGTGCTTTCTCCCAAGCCAAAACATTAAGCGACATTCTGGCCGAAGAAAGACAAATAATTGCCGATACCCAAAGAAAACAACAGTACGCAGCTGAGTTTGCGAAAAAAATGGCGGAAAAAACCATGGTAGTGGTCAGTCCTTTGGCGATTTTGATATGGGGGCTTCTGGGAATACTTGTTTGGACTTGGTTTAAACGCGGCAAAGAGCTGCCTCTTCCTGAAGTTAATCTGTCAGGGTATCTGCATGATCCGCCGGATGATACTCCTCCGGCTGTCGTTTCTAACTTACTGGATTTGCCGCTGTCTGATTTAAAGCCGGCTTTTGTGTCAACGGTATTAGACCTGGTGAGAAAAAGAATTATCAAATTGGTCAAGGTGCCCAGGCAACCCGGGTTTTTGGACTTTTTGAGAGGGATACACGGTCGGGATAGGCACTTTCAGTTCGGGTTGCAATTACTGGAGCCTAAATATCTGCTGCGGCCCGAAATTACCGATTTTGAGAAGCATTTACTGACCATTTTTTTTGTAAGAACAAATAAGTCAGGCGAAAACTCCTTTGATTTGGAAGAGTTGGATAAGGAAGAGACGGAACAGTTGGAGCAGCTGAGTGCTTCTGAACAGGTGCTACTCGACAAGTTGTCACAAAAAAAGGACGTCTTAAACTTTGAAGATTTCAAGGATTACGTTTCTACCAAGACGGGAATGTACTCAGCGTTTAGGAAATGGTCCAGAATGATTATGAGAACGGCCGTGGAACGTGAATTACTGGATAAAGAGTCAAACACTTTATTTTGGAAATTGCGTGCCTCTTCCGACACGGTTTTAAAAATGAACTGGACCAAGCAGTCCGGTTGGCGGCTGTTACTGGGTTTAATTTACGTACTTTTGGCGGTGGGATTTTTTGTTACAGATTTTCCGCCGACATACCTTGCGGGACCAATATTTGTTTTTCTGGTCGGACTTTATTTAGTCAGCTTTAAAGGTCAGGACAAATCAGGAGTAGCCAAATCCGTTTTGTCGTACTACTGGTTTTTGATGATAATCGGTGTTGCGGCGATATTTATTATCGGCAGTGCGGCTATCGGATTATTGATTTTGGCTTTTGGATCCAGATTTTTTCTGATGCTATTTTTGAGCAAACTTTATAAAACGATGGGTAAAAGAACTCCAGAGGGAGCCAAGCAGGCCGCCGCCTGGCTGGCTTATAAGAAGTTTTTGAGTGCATACAGAGTGACGGTCAGAGATCCGGTGGATAGTCTGATCATTTGGGAAAAGCATTTGGTTTACGGCACGGCTGTGGGGGTATCAGCCAAGGCGCTGGCTGATATTCCGACGGCTTTTCCTAAAGCCGATCAGGAAATGTACAACACGTATTATTCAGGATTTACGGTCGGTCACATGAATTTTGCAAATGGACTTACGTCTTTTACTCAGGGATTCGGAAGTTCGGTGGGATCATTTTCCAGCGGGTTTGGGGCTTCCGGGGTTGGCGGATCAGGAGGTTTTTCCGGTGGCGGCGGTGGAGGTGGAGGGGGCGGCGGAGGCGGTGGTGGCGGGGGTGGGGCCGGGTAAGGTAAAATCAGGTTGTCGCGGGGCGTAGTTCATCGGTAGAACGCTCGGTTTGGGACCGAGAAGTAGAGGGTTCAATTCCCTCCACCCCGACTACTTTCGTAGCTTCAGAAACGACTGGATACAGTCTGAATGAGGTTTTGGGCGCTTTAACTATTGGTTTCGGTCGATTGATCTATTTATTGCGGAAAGTACAACCACACCAAGAACGGCCGGAGCAAATACACAAAAATAAGATAATTCGTATGCAAATGCTTCAAATCCTTTTACCTGACTTATTAAGTCTCCCAAGCCAAACCCTACAACTCCTCCTCCAATCAGATAAGCGATACAGCCACATGTTATGCATGTGTTTTTTCCTTGATTTTCAAAGCTAGGCATCAACGAGTTCTTGGCCGATTCCAGTATCTGACGAGCCGGTTTTTCTTCCATGGCCTATAATTATACTCCTGGGTATTTAAATTACGGCGGTTGATTCAGTTGGATGAAGTTTTAACTTGTGGGAGATTGCGGGTTTTTAGGTAGAAGTTGTAGAATCAGTCGAAGAAGTATGGATCATTTTGGAGAACAACCTAAATTTGAAATTCGGCCAGTTATAGAGCAAAAGCCGTTTGAACATCCGGCCGTGCAGTCATTTTTTTTTGAATGGTGCAAGATTAATGATTCAATTGAGCCTCAAATGTTAAGTCGGGATGATTGGGAAAAAAGATCAGTTAAAGGCGTTTTAGAAAAAAGACCTGATGGCAAACAGACTCTTTTTATCCCCACAGATTTGCAGCTTTGGGAAATGGTTGGAGTGATGGAAGCAGTAGATCGCGATACTTTCGCAGCAAAGCCAGGGAGGCAGGTGGAAGCAAAAGAAAAAATACTTGAATTGGCAAAAGTATTTAAAAACACCGGAACATATGTGGCGCAGCGGCTTAATGGGATAACAGATGGACGAGAAATAGCGGAAGCACTGGCGTTAGAATTTTATGAGTATGGGCAATCTCTGATCGAAGGTAAGAGAGTAGAACCTGCGCCGGATCTTGGCCGTATCGCATCTCAAAATCTTACTGCTGCTGAGACTGATTCCGTGGATCGTTTTTTGGCCGGAGATAGTTTGTACGAAGCCCGGAGGAAAAGAGCGGAACAAGCAATTTCAAAAGAGCACTCAATAAATGATGAAAGGTATGAAATTGAAAGACAAAGATCCCTCAGGCAATTTTTCAGAGTCGCTGAAAAAGCCTTTACTCTTAAAAGTCAAAGCATAAATGGAGAACTACAAAAAAGCTCAATACAACTCAAACCCTGGCAAAACGATGCGCCAATTCATAATACGTTTCTTGCCAGAATTGAAAAAGGGATAACTAAAAAAATAGAAACTCCAAAAAGAGAGTTGGAGACGGCAATATTTCGTCGTGGTTTAGAAAAGTTGACTAGCGAGATGAAAGTTGGAGGTTTGGAACAAGCAGTAGACAGTTTTTTCAAAAACTTTGGTTTGGATCTACAAAGCGAGCAAGAGAAGTTGGTCGACGCACTGCGAATTCCAGAACTTAAAGTGGAACTTGAAAAGATTCGACAAACTGGCTATCTGTTAGAGATAAGTGAAAAAGAGCGTGAGATAGCTGATGCAATCCAGAAGGCGATTTCAAAATTCGAATATGAACCAGACAGTAACAATCCCTCGGAAATGGTAGCCAGTCGATTTATTAACTGTGTGGGAGCGTCAATGTTAGGTGGCGCGCTGTTGTCTGAAGCTGGGTTGAATTATTTGGTTGGAGCTGTGCCAGAACATTCAGTATTGTTATTGGTAACTAGCTCCGGTGAAGTAGAATGGCGGGATATGTTAGATCCTTCCTTTAACGAAAGATTACGTGACGAAATGATAGTAGGACGGAAAGAAAATGGCACACCTCTTACTACGAGGGATATTTTTGAGTTTAGCAAGAGACCAACGCCGGAAGGTTTAAGATTTGATCTCAGAAGGGACAGGTGTAAGAATATGCTTAATTGGTTAGAAGGGGGTGACAGGATGAATATTACAGTTTTTAAATCGGAGTATGGTCAACAGATACAAGTATTAAACAATACGGGCTACGCCCTTTTCGATCTTGGTCGCAGTGAGGAAGCGGTTGAGGCGTATCGGCAAGCAGTAGCCCTTGATCCCAAGTATACCAATGCTTACTATGGCTTGGGAGACGTCCTTTTCGATCTTGGTCGCAGTGAGGAAGCGGTTGAGGCGTATAGGAAAGTAGTAGCCCTTGATCCAAAGAGTGCTTATTCTTACTACGGACTGGGCAGTGCTCTATCCGAGCTTGGTCGTAAGAAGGAAGCGGTTGAGGCGTATCAAAAATTTCTTGACTTAGCAGACAAAAAAACTGATAGCTACTGGATAAAAATGGCTGAATGGACAATTGGTGAAATTAAAAACAAATGAGTAAGCTGCCAGCGTAGTTGGCACGAAATTCGGCGGTGATTGAAAGATGGGATGGGCACTAATTCATTCCCAAAACCCCACTAATTTTTCTTGCTCTGGTTTAAATTCTTGCCACGATCTCCTGTATTACATGATCAATTTTGCCGGGATGTTTCAGTTTCAGTTCTTCAGGACCAGCTGATGGATTAGCATAAAAGGCTTCCCGGGTAGACTGAAGTGCCTGACTGCTTATCGACTGTCTCGGAAAATCACCCAGCCGTTCGTAATATCCCATTTTATACATAACCTGCGCGGTAAGTTCATCAGCTAACCATTCTTTATCCGGCTGATGGGTACATTTAGAAAGAGTTTCATCTATTGGAGTATCCACTCGTAAGCTAACAGTTACGACGTGGCCTATGAATTCATGTATTAAGGTGCGTTTTCTTTTTACGGAATCATTATCCGGGCCTGGAGTGGGGTTCATTCGTATAAAAATAATGCCGTCTCCAAACAACCGATTGAGTGTTTCATCTTCATCATATGCAGCTGTACCTTTGCCCCAGTCAGACCCTTCCATACCCCAGGCCGTAGGGACTAAAGTTCTGGTTGTAAATTTAAGTGGACCCATTATTTCTTCTGCAACTTTCCATAAATTATTACCTAATAAATCCTCCCACTCTTTTTGATATGTTTGACTAAGGAGTGCGTAACCGGCGTAATCACTATCTATTCTTTGTGAAATAGCACCAGCAACGCGATTTAGGGATTCGGCGGTATCATTTTCTACCGCCTTAATCTCGTCAGGCAGAATAGGACTATAACCTTTTGATTTGTAAACCGGGAGTTGGTTAATATAAAAAGACAGTCTATT
>MEXR01000052.1 GCA_001773775.1 Candidatus Amesbacteria bacterium RIFOXYB1_FULL_44_23
AACGGGGGCCGATTTGAAAGTTGTATTAAGAAGTGTTCGTGACTTGCTCAAACTATGGTACCGTTTGCTGTAGGCAGAAGAATCGAAATACTGGCGATTGTGTTGGTTTTAATCCTGGCCGCTTTCTCGCGTCTGTACAGAATCGGGGACTATATGACATTTTTAGGTGACGAAGGTCGGGATGCCATTGTTGTTAGAGACATTGTGTTGGGTCGCCATTTTCCCTTAATAGGTCCGGGTACTTCCGTTGGCAGCATGTACCTGGGGCCTCTTTACTACTACCTGATTGCCCCGTCGCTATTTATATCTGACCTCTCACCTGTTGGCCCGTCAGTATTTGTAGCCATCCTGGGCATAGCTACCGTTGCCATGATTTTGTACATCTCCAAAGACTGGTTTGGCTTTATTCCGGCTATAGCTATTTCCACCCTTTACGCAATTTCTCCGGTAGTAATCATCTACTCCCGTTCGTCATGGAATCCCAACGTCATGCCCTTTTTTGCACTGTTAACCATGTTTTCCGTATACAAAATCTGGCAGTCCCAAAACTGGCGCTGGTTAATCGTCACCGCAGTATCACTTGCATTCGTTCTCAATTCCCATTATCTGGGTTTGTTGTTACTTCCGCCCGTTTTCTTTTTTATTCTTATCTCCAAAAATCTCCTCCCGTCTAAACGACTGATTATTAAATCATTGGCGATTTTCTGCTTTCTGATGTCTCCACTGCTGTTTTTCGATATCCGTCATTCCTGGACCAACTTCACCGCCCTGAAAACATTTTTTACCAATCGCGAAACGACAGTCAATCTCAAAGCCTATAAGGCCATTCCCAATATTTGGCCGATTTGGCAGGATGTAAATACTTCTCTTCTTGCCGGAGGTCAAAAACAGTTAGGTCAGATTGTGTCCGTTGCCTTACTGTCATTTTCGCTGGTTTTATTAATTAAACAACTGGCAACCAAAACCATTGACCCAAAATTTGTTTTCATTCTGGTTTGGTTACTGTCCGGCCTGGTGGGACTCGGACTTTATAAACAACACATTTATGCACATTACTTCGGATTCATTTTTCCCGCCCCTTTCTTTTTACTGGGGTATTTCTTTTCCGCAGCCAGGAAAAGCAATTTTGTATTAAAGATTTTGTTGGCAGTCCTATTTTTGACTATCTTGGCAGCGATGATTCAAAGCCATCCCTTAAGATCATCACCCAATCGCCAACTTTTTCTTACTCAAAGAGTCTCTCGCTATATAACCGAACAAAGCGGAGGTCAGCCGTTTAATTTGGCCCTGCTGGCCAAAAGTAACTACGACGCCGGATATCGCTACTTTTTCTATCTCGAAAACAGTCCCTACTTTACTATTCATCAAAAAATTACGGACCAGCTATTCGTAATTTGCGAACTTGAATCAAGAGCAGCCTGTGAACCTATCAACAATCCGTTGTGGGAGATAGCCTCCTTTGGTTGGGCCAAAATTGACGTTGAATGGGAGCTTGCCGGTGGCGTACGCATTTTCCGCTTAGTTCATAACCCAACCGGATCATGAAGCTCATAAATCGGATCATTTCACATCGGTTTTTTGTTCCTGTATTGCTCCTGGCAGCTTTGTTTCTGCGCGTTTACCGATTAGGAGCCTTGACCGGTTTTTACTTTGATCAGGGTCGGGACGCCAAAATTATTTGGGATCTCTGGCACTCGGGTAAATTCTTTTTGATCGGACCGACTACCGGGATTGAGGGCATATTTTTGGGACCGTTCTATTATTATCTGATCGCCCCTTTCTATTTGATTGGAAACGGTAATCCGGTAATAGTCTCAATTACTTTGGCGGTTATAAACGTTCTGGGCATTTACGTTATTTACAAAATAGGCAAAGAGTTTTTCAGCCAGTCAGCCGGTCTTTTGGCCTCAACATTCGTCGCGTTTTCACTTCCCCTGGTACAGGCTCATCGTTGGCTTTCAAATCCCACTCCACTGCCTCTATTCTCCGCCACCAGTGTCTGGATGCTTCTTAAAATTATCACCGGCTCAACAAGTCCCCTGGTTTGGTCGGTTTTAGGTCTGTGCCTGGGATTAGGTCTTCAGCTTGAAGCCGCCTCAGCCGTATTTTTCCTTCCGGCTACTTTATTAGTCTTTTTGATATTCCGAAAAAATATTAATTGGAGTCTTAACCTGCTGCATCTGATTTTCACTTTTTCACTGACTCTGATTCCCCAGCTGTGGTTCAATTTTCGCCACGACAACATTCTGTTTGCTGCCTTTGCCAGGTTTTTATTGGCCGAGAAAAGTTTTACCCCGGTTCTTAGTGACTTCTATCGTCAGCGTTTATTTTTTTACTTTGACACTTTTTCTCAGAAATTCTTTTTAGACCGCAATCTGGCCATTCCGTTTGGCGTCATTTTGTTAGTGGCCTTTTTGCTGACTTTCAGGAAATTTAAAAAAGTTTTTTGGGGCCTCACCATTATCTGGGTTACCCCGTTAGTCTTTTTGTTGTTTTATCACGGCAACTACGGCTTTGTTTGGGATTATTACTTCACCGGAATCTATTCCATATTCGCTTTATTTGCCGCCGTAGTTTTGACTGCTGCCGCCGGGCAAAATAAATTATTCAGAAATGTAGTCGGGGCAGTTGTGGTGGTATTTCTGGTCACCAATGTATTTCATTTGCGAAACTATCTGTCAGCCGGAACCGATGGGCCGACTACTGTAGTGTTAGAACCGTCACTAGCAGCAGTCGATGCGGTTTACTCGGATGCCGGCGATAAACCTTTCAACGTTGACGTTTACGTCCCTCCGGTCATACCTCATGCCTATGACTACCTGTTTTTATGGCGTGGGCACACCAAATATCAAAAGCAACCCAATTCTGACCTGCAACCGCTGTTGTATTTAGTTTACGAGGTTGATCCACCACATCCGGAAAGACTTGAAGCCTGGCTCACCCGGCAAAACACTTACGCCAGGATGATCAGTCAATTCAGGTTTGGCGGTTTGACGGTGGAAAAACGCCTGCGTTTCTAATTACATGTCCAAGTACTTTCCTCTTTTATTGGTCATCATTGCCTTTGGTCTGTTTTGCCGCGGATTTGCCTTCCAGTCCCGCTATATTTACGCCCACGACTCCGATTTGGCTTCCTGGATGGTTAAGGATATTTTGGTAGATCACCATCTCAGGCTGGTTGGCCAGGAAACCAGTTCTTCCGGAATATTTATCGGTCCGCTTTTTTATTATTCCCTGATTCCTTTTTACTTGATTTCCGGCATGGACCCCATCGGCTCGGTGGCTTATTCGTGGATTATCGGGCTATTTTCCGTAGCCAGCATTTATTACGTTTTTTCCCGGATTCATAATCCGAAAATAGGTCTGATAGCCGGCTTAATACACGCCGTATCATATGGCATTTCCGTTAACGAGCGCGAGGTTGTGCCAACTACCCCGGTTATGTTGTGGACGGTCTGGTTCTACTACGCAGTGCACAGATTAATGGCGGGCGACAAGAAGTCTCTTTGGCTGTTGGCATTTCTTTTTGGTCTAGTCTGGCACCTTAATCTGGCCTTGGGTTTACTGGCAATAATTGTGGTTATCGGCTTACTTCTTAAACGAAACCACTTTCACCCCCGGGATCTGCTTATGCCCCTTCTCATATTTGTAGTTATGTCGCTGCCGCTGATTATTTTTGAAGCCAGACATGATTATCAGCAGTCTCGGGCTCTGATGTCCACCTTAAGCTCAATCGGTTCGCCCAAACCCGGTTCACCCTCACTACTTACTAAATTTCAAAAAACCGCGTCATACGCCGGTAAAAATGTTCACGCCATCTACTGGCTCGACGGCAAGCTTTCACCATATTTTCCGCTGTTTCTCATGTTTGGTTTAATCTGGACCAAATTTAAAAAACCGCGGTTCGGCATACATCTGTGGATTTATGGCATTTGGCTGGCCGTTTATTGGATTTTCTTTTCGCTTCACCCCATCAACCTGTCTGAATACTACTTAAACGGCATCAATATTCTCTGGATCGCCATGGCGGCTCACTTTTTAGTTTTGCTCATGGACACCAACAATCTCGGCAAAGCGGCCGCCTTTGTACTCATAACCGGATTTTTAGCCGTGAATTTAAACCTCCAGCTTACGGCCAATTATTCTAAAAATGGTTACATCCAAAAGAAAGCCATCATTCAGGCCATCAAAACTGACGTTTTAAAAAGGGGCATTCCCTGCATTTCGGTCTCTTATATCACCAACCCCGGCTACAATTTGGGCTACCGCTATTTTATTTACTTATCCGGACTCAAAACCCGCCCTGTTACTCAGAAAGTCCCTGTTTATTCGATTGTTTTTCCGCTTAGCTTAGTAGATCAGGTCGATCAGACCTTTGGTGACCTGGGTTTAATCTATCCCCAATACGAGCGTTACTCGCCCGAAACTGCTAAAATAGAATGCGTCGGGCAGGACTCAAACCTGTCAGACCCCATGTTCGGGTTTACTAAATAATCATATGCCAAAAAGTCCCTATCTTTCAGTTGTAATTCCGGTCTATAACGAGGCCGATAATCTCAAGACCCAAAAACTGCCTCAGATATATAAATATCTCTCCGCCATGGATTTTTCCTGGGAGATGATTTTGGTCAACGACGGTTCATCTGATGACTCATTGGCCTTATTGAATGAATTTATCAAAGACCATCCGGCAGTCAAATTAATAGACAATCCGCATCAGGGAAAGGCCGCCACCGTGGCCACGGGAGTATTTGCCAGTCAGGGAGAGTACATACTGTTTAGCGACACCGACCAGGCCACTCCGATCGAAGAATTAAACAAATTTATCCCCTTTATGCATCAGGGTTATGAAATTATTATCGGTTCCCGAACAGGCAGAAAAGGCGCCCCCCTATTTCGCCAGATTTTGGCCAGGGGAATGGTCATCTTTCGCACCCTGCTTTTGAATCTGCCGATAACCGATAGTCAGTGCGGATTTAAAGCCTTCAAAAAAGAAGCTGCCACGAAAATATTTACTATTATGAGTCGGGTTCATCCTCCTCAAGTCATTTCCGGTCCGGCCGTAAATCCCGGCTTTGACGTGGAACTGCTGTATCTTGGCCGTAAATTGGGATTCAAAATAAAGGAAATCCCGGTGGTCTGGAATTATTACACCAGCAAACGGGTGTCTTTCTTCAAAGATGCCGTCAATGGGGTTAAGGAACTGTTTTTGGTCCGCTACCGTTCCTTAACCAATGCATATATACTTGATGCTGATGGGAAATAAGAAGCGTTTGTGGCTGATACTGGCCGGGGTATTTTTTCTGGCCGCCGTTTTGAGATTTACTCATTTAAATTCACTACCGGTATTCGTTGACGAATCCATTTATATCCGCTGGTCCCAGGTTATGCGGGCCGAGCAGACACTTCGTTTTCTGCCTCTATCAGATGGCAAGCAGCCTCTTTTTATGTGGGCCACCATGCCGGCTCTCAAGCTAATTTCAGATCCTCTGGTAGCCGGAAGAGCTGTCTCGGCGGCAGCCGGATTGTTCACGACACTTGGCATCGGACTGGCAGGCTTTTTTCTCTTTGGCCGTCTTCGGGAGGCTATTACCGCTGCCGGTATCTGGGCCGTTTTGCCCTACGCCGTATTCTTTGACCGTCTGGCTTTGGCAGACAGCTTGCTAGCCATGTTTATTGTTTGGGGATTTGCCTTAGGGCTATTTGCTTTTAAGCACCTGCGTTGGGATTTTTCCATGTTATCCGGGTTTGCCTTAGGTTTTGCCTGGCTGACTAAGTCCCCGGCCATGTTTGCCTTGGCCATGACTCCGCTTTTGTGGGTCTTATTTTCACCCAAAAATAACCGCCGGCAAATTTTACAGGGCATCGGCCTGATTCTTACCATCTGGGGCATCGCCTTTGCCATGTACAACATTCTCAGATTAGGGCCGGAATTTCACATGATCGGCATCAGAAATAAAGATTATATTTATCCGATTTCAGAAGTTCTTCGTCATCCAATCGATCCGTTGATACCCCACCTCAAAGATTCACTGGACTTCCTGCTGTACTTATTTACTCCGGTTGGGCTGTTTTTTGCCCTGTTGGGACTTCTGGAAAACGGCATTAAGCACACCCGCCAAAGGCTGGCCCTTATTTTGTGGGTGATTATTCCGATATTCGCTCAATCTTTCATCTCCAAGACTTTCACCGCCAGATATTTGTTGTACACCATTCCTTACTTAGTTCTCCTGGCCGCCCATGGCATCTGGCATTTTGGGGACCGGACCAAAAAACACATTCTCAGCTTTTTGGGTCTGTGTTTATTTATATTAGTTAGCCTGATTTTTGATTTTATGTTAATTACTTCACCTCAATCAGTACCGTTGCCCAGAATTGAAAGATCCGGATATCTGGAAGAATGGACAGCCGGCTTCGGCATTAAAGAGGTTTCCGCATATTTAAAAAATGCTCCTGGACCAGTTTTAGTGGGATCGGAAGGATTTTTCGGCACTCCGTTCTCAGCTTTGCAGATGTACTTAAATAATCAAAGAAACATTCGGGTTGTGGGCCTGAGCTCCGAGATTACTGAGGTCGATCCGAAATTAATATCGGCTCAAAAGGACAATCAGGTGTTTTTGGTCGTAAATTCCACCCGCCTGCGTGTTCCCATGGAGAACCTCAATCTGGAACTGATTGCTCAATACCCCAAAGCTTTCAGGCCGGACGGAAGCAGGGAATGGTTACTTTTTTTCAAACTTAAATGAAAAAAACTCTTCTGGTAGTCTTGCTTCTCACCTTGCCGGCTTTTGCCTGGCTTATCCAGCCGGGCTATTTCCCCATGCACGACGATCTGCAGACCACCCGTCTTATGGAGATGGAAAAGTGCTTCCGCGATGGCCAGATCCCTTGTCGTTGGGTTTTGGATCTGGGTTATGGTTTCGGTTACCCGCTTTTTAATTTTTATCCCCCCCTGCCGTACCTGGTCGGACTTCCGTTTAGATTCATGGGGTTGGCTTACATCGACGCCATCAAGATTGTGGGGATTTTAGGTTTTGTATTGTGTGCCCTGAACATGTATTTATTGGGTAGGCAACTCTGGGGAAAAAAGGGCGGAATAATATCCTCGCTTGTGTATACCTACGCCCCGTATCATTCGGTTGACTTGTATGTTCGGGGAGCCATGAACGAATTTTGGGCTATGGCTTTTTTCCCGGCCATTTTTTATTCTTCGTATCGCCTGATAAAAACCCAGTCGTTCAGATATGTATTGCTTTTGGCCTTATCAATTTCCGGTCTGATGCTTTCTCACAACCTGATGTTGTTAATATTTGCTCCAGTTGCGGTAGTCTGGGGCTTATTTTGGCTTTTTAAGTTTAAAAAACTATCAGCGATCATCCCTCTGGCAATTTCCGTGTTTTGGGGATTTGGCCTATCGGCGTTTTTCACCTTACCGGTGCTGTTCGAGCAAAAGTTTGCCCACGTTGAAACTTTGACCATCGGCTATTTCAATTTTCTGGCTCACTTTCTTGATTTAAGACAAATTCTATTTCGCATCAATTGGGGCTACGGTGAATCAATTTTAGGATCAGGTGATACCATGAGCTTTGCCCTGGGCTATTTACAGTGGATCATCCCGGGTTTGGTTTTATTATCTTTATTATTTTCCAAAAAACTTCGCGAGCATAAACTGCTGATTTTCACACTGATTATTTTTACCCTGGGAGCTTTATTTTTCTCGCACTCCAAATCCACTCCTTTTTGGCTAAAATTCAAACCCCTGCAGTTTCTCCAGTTCCCCTGGCGTTTACTAACTGTGGCCGTATTCTCGGCCTCGCTTGTCTCCGGGGCCATCGGTAAAACCCACACGCTTAAATGGTTGTCGGGACTTTTTGTTTTAATCCTTTTATTAAACGCCAACTATTTCCGGCCGCGGACCTGGTATGTCACAATGACCGATCAGGAAAAATTCTCCGGCAAGTCCTGGGTCTGGCAAATAACCGGAAGTATTTTTGATTATTTGCCCATCTGGGCTCCCATGCCGCCCGCCGACCCGGCCGGTGGTGATCTGGGAATTACTTCCGGTCTGGGTGAGTATCAGACCCTGAATAAAAAAACCAATTATCAAAGCTATCGCTTAAATATCGTCTCCGACGAGGCGATTGCCGAAATCCAGACCTTTTATTTTCCCGGTTGGCGCGTCTGGTTAGACGGCCGGGAAGTATCAGTTGACCCCACTCGGGATCCGCTGTTAGGCCGGATGCAGGTTGACGTTTCCGCCGGGTCTCATTTGCTGGAGGCCCGCTTTACCGATACTCCCGTCCGCATTCTGGGCAATGTGCTTTCAGCGGTTAGCTGGCTGACAATTATTTTATTTGCTATTCCAATCCCATGGACCCGGAAGAAATTATCAGTGACGTAGATTTAAACACCGTTAAATCCAGAGCGGTTAAAGGCATGGCCACTTTGACCGGTGGGGGAGTGATTTTGACTTTTATTTCCGGAATCGGCGTTCTGCTTCTGACCACCTTTTTAGGTCCCAAAGAGTTTGGTCTGTACGGGCTGGTAGGAAGTATCATCGTCATTTTGGGATACTTCTCAGATATTGGCTTGGCGGCCTCCCTAATTCAGAAAAAAGATCAGATCACCACTTCCGATTTGAGAACTACTTTTACTATTCAGCAAAGTTTAGTCGCGTTATTGGTAATTGCTGCTTTTATCATGTCCCCGGTCATTAAAAGTTTTTATGCTTTGGCAAATCCCGAGTATTGGCTTTTGATTGCCCTGCTGGTCAGTTTCTTTCTTTCGTCGTTAAAATCAATTCCTTCTGTTCTTTTGGAGCGAACATTGCGGTTTGATTTGATCATGACTATTCGCATCGTCGAGTCGTTAGTTTTTAACGTTGTTGCCGTGACCCTGGCCATTTCCGGATTCGGAGTTTCCTCATACATTCCTGCAGTTTTACTCCAAAGTCTGGTTGGTTTATTTTTGATTTATATTTTAAAGCCCTGGCCGGTCGGTTTGGCTTTTTCCAAGGCCAGCTTAAGAAAACTCCTCAGATTTGGCGTCCCGTATCAAATAAATTCTCTTTTGGCTGTAGCCAAGGATCAGTTTGTAAATTTATTTTTATGGAAGCTGATCGGCGCCCAAGGTATGGGTTTGGTTAACTGGGGTTTTTATTACAGCCAGTTGCCCCAGAGATTGATTATGGATAACGTAACCAAAGTCGCCTTTCCCGCGCTATCCCGTCTTCAGGACCATCCGGGGGAATTTCGCTCATCGGTCGAGAAAATGATGCAGTTTATTTGTTTGTTAATTTTCCCGGCTTTGGTCGGTATTGCTCTTTCCTGGTCGCATCTGGCCTTTTTGGTTCCCAAATGGTTCAAGTGGCAGGACGCCTTAACTCCTTTGTATTTGTACTGTTTTTCGGCTCTTATGTCCTGTCTGTCCACTCCTCTAACTAATACTCTTTACGCTTTGGGTAAAGCCAGAATTGTGACCGGACTTATGTTTATGTGGTTGATTCTCGAATGGTTATTAAAACCCACTTTGGCTACCCAGCTTGGCTTCATGGGAGTAGCTATCGCATCCGCAATTATTTCATTTTCTTCATTGGTGCCGTTTTTCATTGCCAAAAAAATTATTGGCTTTAGCATTGTTAAAAGTCTGAAGGTGCCGGTAATTTCCACTTTCTTTATGGTGCTGGTAGGCATTCTGGTTCATCGTTTCGGTTTGATAGTTACCGTTATTGCCGCTTCATTTATTTACATTCTGGCCGTCGTTCTTTTGGGTGGGCGAAAACTTTTAGACGAAGCCAAACCACTGTATGTCCATTTTCGAAAAAAAATCTAAATTGATTCTGATTTTGGTGGGAAGTTTTGTTTGGTCCCTGACCATGATCAAAAGCGGACTCATGTACAGTTTTGGACTGGGCTTTTGGGGTCCCAATGGTCATGATGGCATTTGGCATTTATCTCTGATCAGGCATTTATCCCAAGGCAGATTTGAAATGCCGATATTTGCCGGAGAGACGTTAAAAAATTATCACTTCGGGTTCGATTTGATTCTGGCCGTACTTTCCCGTCTGACTTTTATTTCTCCGTCGGTATTGTACTTCCAGATTGTTCCGCCTCTTATTGCTCTGGCTTTGGGAGCTTTGGTGTATAAATTTGTTTTTGCCTGGAAAAAATCAGCCGCTTCTGCCTGGTGGGCGGTATTTTTTGTATATTTCGGCGGCAGCTGGGGTTGGTTGGTTAATTTTATTAAAAACCGCTCATTGGGAGGCGAGTCCATGTTTTGGTCTCAACAAAGTATTTCCACGCTTTTAAACCCGCCCTTTGCCTTGTCCTTGATCTTACTGTTTCTGGGGCTATGGCGATTAACCCAAAAACCCACTTCCAAAAATTTGCTTCTTATCTCGACTGCTTTCGGATTTTTAGCCATCGTTAAAATTTATGCCGCAATTTTGGTTCTTGCCGGATTATCATTATCGGCAATCTACTCATACTTTTTCAAAAAAGATACCTATTTATTAAAAATATTGGGACTCACATTCGCAATAAACGCCCTGCTGTTTTTGCCTTTTAATAAAAATTCTTCGTCACTGATCATCTTTAACCCCGGTTGGTTTTTACAAACCATGCTTTCGGTATCGGATCGTTTTCAATGGTTACGATTGTACCAGGCCCTTATTTCTCAAAACATTTTTAAACAGGTAATTGGCTACTCATTGGCTTTGACTTTATTTATAGTTGGAAACCTGGGCACCAGAATGATATTTCTTTCTGGATTTAAAAAGTTTACATCGGACTTTTTTAGTATATTTTTGTTAGTAGCCTCAGCCGCAGGCCTGGTTATCCCTATGCTTTTTGTTCAGGCTGGTACTCCCTGGAATCCTATTCAATTTTTCTATTACTCCCAAATGTTTATAGGAATTCTCTCCGGAATTTCTCTGTCTGAGATTCTTTCAAATAAAAAGTTAAACAGCCAGCTTCGGTTTACGATTTGCGGCTTAGTCATCCTAACGACCCTGCCGACTTCTGTTGATACGCTTCGTCATTATTTGCCCGGTAGGCCTCCGGCCATGATTTCAAAAGACGAATTGGCGGCCCTCAAATTTCTGTCCCAAATGCCGACGGGCGTAGTTTTAACTTATCCAATCAGTCCAAACCCCTACATTGAAGCCCCCCGGCCTTTATATTATTACGAATCCACAGCTTACGTCTCAGCCATGACCGGCCAGCCGGTCTTTATTGAAGATGAGGTTAATTTAAACATCACCGGTTATGATTGGCCAACTAGAAAAAAACTATCTCAGGAGTTTATGGTCCAGACCAATGTTTTAAAGGCAAAGGCCTTTTTGTCCCAGTACCACATCCGGTATGTATATTCTCCCTTAGTGGCTAAATACCGCCCGGAGTTATCCGCCCAGGAGTTGGGGGGAAAAGTTATCTTTGAAAACTCTCAGGCTGCAATTTGGGAGGTCAATGTAAAATAGTAGTCATGAAAATCCTTGCAGACATTAAAGACGGCCAAATCCCAAAAGGCGACCTGTCGGTCAAATTGCGTAAAGCCGTCCGTGCAGTAGCATTCGATACAAAAGACCAGATACCGATTCTGTTTGTTTCTAAATTTCATTATCACAAATTGCCGGGTGGTGGCATAGAACCGGGTGAGGACAAACACCAGGCTCTGCAAAGAGAGGTGGAAGAAGAATCGGGTTGTCAGATACAAATCATTAAGGAAATCGGCCAGGTCATTGAATACCGCTCCGAGTGGTCGTTAAAACAAATCTCCTATAGCTATTTAGCCAAAATTGTTTCAAAGGGGGAATTGAAGTTTACCAAGGAGGAATCGGAAGATGGATTTCAACTGCAATGGATGACTCTGGATGAGGCCGTCTCAGTCTTTGAAAAAGAGGCAGAAAATCTTGAAGGTTATGAACCGCCGTTTATTAATAAACGCGATTTGGCAATTCTTAAGGGCGCTAAACTATCAATCACATGATCATCTATCTTTGCCGCCATGGTCAAACGACAGGAGATATCGAAGACCGGTATGGCGGCGACTATGAAGATCACCTGACTGATTTGGGAAAAATCCAGGCAGAAGAATTAGCAAGGAAACTACAGAACAGAAGAATTCAGAAAATTTTCACCAGTTCCAGAATCAGAGCTCAGGAAACTGCCAAAATAATCAGCGATATTTTGAAAGTTGACGTTGAAATAGTACACGATTTGCGCGAACGCAATCATTACGGAATTCTCACCGGACTTATTAAATCTCACGCCAAAAAGGAGCATCCGGATTTAGTTGAGAAACTATCCAATCACCGTATAGCCATTACCGGAGCCGAAGATTATGAAAGTTTTGGCCAAAGGGTTACTGCCGGGTTAGAAAAAATTACCGCCCGCGACTTGGACACAGTTTGCATTATTTCACATGGTGGGCCGATTCGTTTTATTTTCAGGGAAATTATCAATTTCGGAGAAATTGATATCTCAGATTGTGCTTACGCCAAACTCATTTGGGAATACAAACGGCTGTCGGTTCTGGATTTAAACGGAATTACTAAAAAGTGATTGGGTGACTTTTGAAATAATCCTTTAACGGTTCGGAATATTGGTCTCGGTCAGCCGGTTCAGCCACCCGTGAATTGTCCATATTTGAAAATAGCTGGTCATTTTCAAACCGGGGAAACAGATGCATATGATAATGAAAGGCATGTTGACCGGCAGCCGGTTCATTGTTCTGTAGTACATTAATCGCCAGACAATTGCGCACTTCTTTTAAAGCTACGGCTACCTTTTTACTCACACTTACAATTCTGTGCAGCACTTCATTGGGAATTTCGTATAAGTTTTCAAAATGTTCCAGGGGCACAATAATCACATGCCCGGGGTTGTTCCCCACAAACTTTGAATTAACTGCTGCCATTACTACTTCGTCTCGATAAAAGATATCGGCCTGTTTCATCATGGTCTTATCATTCTCGACACCTGATACGGCCAGACATATTGGACAGATGTAGTTATGCGGAGCGTGATTAAACATATTAGGAAAATATACTCGCCGTTTGAAAGTCGCCTTTATTTGTATAATATTTTTTCATCAATTCTTTTGATTTATCTCTTAAAAATGCATCTGGTTCACTATTAAGTTCGATCGTTTTAAAATCCGTTTGCATTTTTTCGCTATCCATCAAAAATTTCACACCCCCTTTGTACGGATCATCCAACGCCCATGTTATATGACGAATATTTGTTCTGGTGACAAAAAAGGCGCACGCAAAACATGGCTCAAGGCTTGTAAACAAAAAGGTTGAATCTGGGTTGTGTTTAAAGACAATTTTAATGTTTGCTTTTCGCATGCAAATAACTTCAGCGTGAGCAGTAGGATCATTGCTCAATTTAATTTCATTAAATCCCTCCGATATAATTTCTCCGTTTTTATCCGCAATTACTGCTCCAATTGGTACGCTCCCTTTATCTAAAGCAATTTCTGCTAACTCAATTGTTCTTTTTAAGAGTTTTAATTGATCCATTTTTGAAATTAAGCAACTTGACTAATATTATCACGGAAAATCCACTTAGAATTCTCGTCACAATTGAATCATAAACCAACATAAACTGTTTTAGGGGTTCAAACGATGCGGGTATCCACCATTGGTTGTACAGATTTAGCCAAAAAATTACTGACCACACCAGCCACCACTTTAATAACCGGAATTGCGTTGCCACCAGAATAAGCCCAAACAACATTCCGGCATATAAGTACCGGTCGAGCATTCCGGTCATAAACATAAAACTTCCGGCTGAAATTACAAACAAACCTTCCCACATTCTCCATCGGTCTTTACGGTTAGTTTCAATTCTCCAAATAGCCAGCACATGTATTGCGCCGTAAGCCAAAAGTCCCCACACTACAGCCGGTATTCCCAAGAATTTATTCCAGTGGTTGGTTGGTTTATTCCCGGTAACTATTCTCCACAAATTAAAGGCGTTGGTTGTGACTCTGGGTTCGGCTTTTTCAAATACGATCCTCTTTAAATCATACCAGGCAAATTCGAATGGATTTTTGTGAGTATAAGGAGCCGTGGTAGTCCAAAATAATACTCCTGCTAAAACCACTCCCAACACTTTAACCACTAATTTTGCCGGCGTTTGCCTTAAATAATAATACCCGACAAAAGGTGCCAGAATCAAAGCTGTGGGTTTGATTAATATTCCCAGAAGTATCAATCCGGGAGATAGCATTATCAATTTATGTTTATACAGTAGGTATACTCCCCCCAAAACCAAAGCAAATCCCACTCCGTCATACTGCCCCCACAATGCGCTTACATACCAGGAAAAAGGGGACAGTAAGAAAACCACAGCCAAATACGTTTTTTTAGTGATCAGCCATACCAGCCAGGCTATTGCCAAGTCAGCTGCAACGGGGATTAGTTTCATTGTCACCAGAAATCCGATTTGAAACGGAATTTCTAAATTTACCCTTCCATATCCAAACCAATATACAAAATCAGTCAGCCACGGAGTCTTATCTCCCGGCAAAATTTTATTGAGTTGAAAGTCAGTCCAGGCTAATCTGCCCAACAGCTCAATGTGCAGTCTTTTATTAAATGCATATATTGAGTTAATGACTGGAGGTTGGGTTGGCCAGGCATATGTCCAATATGAATTATCATAAAATTTGGCCGGACCATAATCGTATATCCATTCTCCCCAGCCGGCGTTTGACCACATATCTACGTGCCAGGCTTTGTCCGTCAGCCAAAGCCGTCCGAATATGGCAAATATCACCACCACGCATATTAATAGTTTTCTTTTTGTCATCAATATCTGTTTATCTGCACCACTTTCCAATTATCAATTCCCGTTTGCCACACTCCGGCTATTGGGCCCTTTCTAAAATATAATAACTCGGCCGCCGGATCCTTTTGGATGTCTTTAGCATCCGCCAAAGTTACCACAAACAAGTTATCGGAAATCTCGTATTCAACGTAGTCTTTCAGTCGGACCTCCTGAACTAACAGTAAATCTCTGTATTTTTTTCCGGCCGGATAAATATCCGGGCTTCCCAGGACTGCCAGATTGGCGTTAACTAATTTTTGCCCTCTGATTTCTCTGGCCATGATTTTGGTTGCAGCCCGGGCTAATTGCAGATTTCCCTGCCAGATCTCCTGATGCCATAGTTTCGGCAGACCGACAACAGATCCAACCATCAAAACCAGTCCAATAAAGCAAGCCAATAATTTGCCATATCGTTTCCTAGGACCAATCAGCCAAACCGCAAAAAATGGCACCGAAGGCAAGAAGTAGTGCCACTGAGCACTGAATTTAACCGTAGCCAGAATAGGTAATATCCACCCCACCAACCAAAACAGATTGCTTCTGTTGTTTCTTAAGTCCCAAACTCCCAATCCCAACAATCCAAACCCCAGTATCATAAGTATCGCCTCGTCTTTAGTCGTAAACATTAGTCTTTCAAATCCCATAAAACTGACTTTGGCTTTTTCAAACAAAAACTTTGCCGACATTTTTTCGGTTTGCTGTCCGTAACTTACTGCCTGCCGCCAAAACAGTCCCGGCGGATGTCTCAGATCAAAAATTACAAAAGGTGACACTGCCATCAAAAACCCCAACAGTGTTACTAAACTTCTCTTTTTAATCAGTGTCCACACCGCCGGGATCAGCGCCAAAAAGTGATGGTGTAGGGCAAGTCCCAAAGCCAGTCCCGATTTCAGTCCCGAACTAAGTAGTCCCAGAGTTATCCAAAGGGGTAAAAAATTAGGGTTCCATGCCCATCTGCTTATTTCTACCAGCGGATACCAGATAGCCAGGGCAAGTCCCGTTATCCACCACCACCCGGGATTTATTTTTACCGCCAGATACCATAACGCACAAAATGTCATCATTCCCCAAAACACCGCTCCCACCACCGGTCCCAGCGGGTCAAAGTCGTAAATGACAGCAAATGGCAGCAGCAGATAATAGGTCAGAGATGAAAACATATGACTTCTGTCGTCAGAAATAGGCCCAGCCAAAGTTATTTTTTTCTCCACCCAAATCTGATGCATATTCACCAAATCCCGTGATTCATCTGACAAAAAATGGGAACTTACTTCAAGTCTGTATAACCGCACTGCCAAAGCCAGCAGTAGGATAACCACTATTCCAATTTTTTTCATAAGTCCACAACTCTGAAACTTGTATAACCCTTAACATCAAAAAAATCCACTACTTTGGCCCCATCCCTTTGCATTTGTTCAGCGGCATAGTCCGGAATTCTGGCTGTAGGTCCGACCAGAATCGCATTTTTTATTTTCCAGTCCTCCTGGGAAATCTTTCTGAAAGTAAATTTTCCGAAAGCATAATCTTCAGTCCCTGAATTTTTTCTGTTTAATCCTGCTTCATCAAGATATTGCTGGGGAGAATATCTGCTGTAAAAAAGAACAAATATGTATGGCGCAATATGTGGACTATCAAAAATTACCTTCTCCTTATTTTGTGAGAGAGAAATTATTGTAGGCACGGATTGCTCAAATCCCGGTTGAAAATCTCCGAAATTATCCCAGGGTGCAAAAATAGTTACCGTCAGAAAAGTGTACCAGCTGGATATCGCAAAAATTCCGCAAAAAGCCACAATCACGGCCGCTTTTATCATTTTGTAAGGCTTAAGAAGCCCCACCAGGTAACTAGCCCCGATTGCCATAATCATAGTCAGCATCGGATATACAGCTACCGTTCTCACCACCGAAAACCAGTTCCAGGTCACCACTCCCGGAAGAGGAGCCAAAAGTAAAACCGCAATCGCCACTTTCAGAAATTGTTTTGACTTAAAAAAGACCAGCAGTCCGGTTATTAAAAGTGGCAACAATTCATAACCAAATAACCCCAATGTGGGAATTCTCAGAATCGGTTCCACCGAACCTCGGACAAACAAACTGGCCGGAGAAAAGTAGGCCATAAATTGTCCAGCCAGCTGCCAAATCATTGTATAAATCGGAGAATAGACGATTTGCGAAAATTCTTTCGGCACAAACGGCCACAGCTTCAAAACATTGGTAGCAGTCAACCGGCTGCCGGCAGGTTCAGTTACAAAGCTGACTATAAGAGGCAGTAGTCCTAGTCCTAAAATTAGACCTAATTTAGTTAGTTCGGCTCTGTTTAACCTGACTGGCCGAAAAAGTATCCACAACAAAACAAATGTAGGCAAAGCCACAGCCCTCTGAGCATGATATGCATACATCGAAATGATCATCAGAATAAAACTCGCATAAAAAAACCGTTTTTCCTTTAACCCCAAAATAAATGCCCCGATGCCCAGGTAGTACAAACTACTGGCCAGGTTGGCCTCAAAGGCAATTCTGGAAAAATGCATTGCCCATGGGGACAGACTCAAAAAAACCGCCGCCGCCAATCCGGTTTTAAAAGATCCGGTCAGCTTGACTGTCAAATATAAAGCCAGGAATACTAAAATTACCCCTGAAATCACGGACGTTAATCTGGTGCTGGTCTCTGACAAGCCAAATAACGCTACCGGGGGCACCGATAGATACGAATACAAGGCCGGTTTGTAATCGTCAAAGGACCGCAGCGATACCGGCAAAACTTTACCGAACTCATCCCTGCCTGTCTTAAGTAGGCTGTAAGCGTTATAACCCAAGGCGGCCTCGTCCCAGTTTACGCTGTCAGGGGATTTATCTACCCGCCAAAGCCTTACCCCAAAGGAAAGTGCCAAAATTAATACCATTAACAAAATGTATATGTTTTTTTTCATAATCTAATTATTTGATTTCAACTTTCCATATATAATCTCCGTTTCCGAAACTGACAGTATCATGTGTTATATAACTTTCTAAAAGTTTATATTCCCCGGGTAACTCTGACGGCACAAATCCGTTGTCATTCTTATCTTTTTTATTTCCGATAAACTCACCCGGTAGCCCCACGTATATTCCCTTTCTTGCGTTTGATTTTCTATTTAAATCAAAATGATCAAAGACGATATTGTCAAATGTGTTTGAGTTCTCAACTCCGTTCCAAAAAACGCCTGCCTCCATTTTGTTGATCCAGGCATAGTACAGAAACGATCTGCCCAAAATGGTAGTCACAAATCCGGGCGTGGCCTGCGGCCTGTTCTCAATCATACGGGCCATGGTCAGTTGGGCCATTGGCCTATTATCCCGCCAATATTCCTCATGACCGACAAAGTGCGCATAATTCATCAGTCCGCTCCAGATAATCAGGCCAATTATAGGAACTTTCAGATAGTTATTAAAAGTCCGGATCCCCAAGAAAGCCCACATCGACAGCCCCAGGTACAAACCGGTACCGTTTATAAGAAAACTGCCTGATTTACCAAAAAAGCTGGCGACAACTCCCCAAATCAAAAACAAATTTGCCATTTGCGCCCATTCCTTATTGGATTTACTTCCCTTATATATTCCCCAAAGAGCTAGCGGAATCACCCAAAACGGTAGAAATGATAGTTCCTTACTACTCCACAGGTTTTTAGAAATAGTAGTATCGGCTTGCCCGGGATATGACCATTTTTCAAAATCAATCATTTCAGAAAAATGTTTTCCCACCGCCAGATACCCAAAAACTAGCTTGTTGTAAGAAATCCTCTTCAGCTTTAAGGGAATTACATCATTGAAGTTATTTAACTGATATTCAAATTTTGCTCTCTGATCGACCGCAAACATTAAATTGGATTCAGTTAGCCCCATATCTTTCCAAAACCATCTGCTTGAATTAAATCCGCCCGTTACCCAAATTCCAAAACCTATTAGAAAAACTCCCAGTATAAAAGCGCTTAGTTTATTTCCGGCAATCCGCTTATTAAGAGTTAAATTAAAAGCCAGGATCCCCGAAAGAAATATCCCTGAAAAACTGCTCATCGACAAAAATAGCAGTAAAAAAATGATGATTACATTCCTAAGTCGTTTTTCTTTAATCGTTCGCGACGTCCCCAGAACTGCTAGGCCTAAAAAAAGAGACCACAGTCCGGGTAAGTTAAAAACCATCAAGTTCCAAAACCAAGGCATTACCAGAAGTCCTGTTCCCAGACAGGCAATAGGAATGGCCAATAGTAAATTAGGCAGTCTCAAACCTAAATCCCAAAGCCCGAAAATCGGCATTAAATACGGAGCTTCGGCTAAGTACGTTGGCTCGATCCTTGCATTGGTTAGCTTTCCCATTGCCACATATCTTTCCACCAGTTCTGTTTCACTGGGGGCAAAATTTCTTCCCAAAATTGTTATCCCGACTAAAATTACCACCCCAGTCCACAAAAGTACCTTGCCAAGCCGGCTTCCCATTGGTCAATCATATAACAAATATAGTAAAATCAGACAGTGCTATCCGTTGTCATTAGCGCCTGGAACGAAGAACAGAACCTACCTCGAGTCGTAGCCTCAGTTCGGGGATTAGCCGACGAAATTGTCGTGGTGGACACCGAAAGTACCGACAAAACCAAATTAGTCGCCAAGCAGTTGGGCTGCCAGGTCTTTAGCCACCCGAATACCGGTATTGTTGAGCCAGTCAGAAACTTTTCCATAGCCAAGGCCAAGGGCGACTGGGTACTGTTATTAGACGCTGATGAGGAAGTATCTCCCGCTCTCAAAAAACACATTCAGAAAGTCATCTCCGAAAATAAAGCCGATTATTTTCGTATCCCCAGACGCAACTACATTTTTGGTCGCTGGATTAAAAGTTCTCACTGGTGGCCGGATTACGTTTACCGGCTGTTTCGCAAAGGTTATATAGTTTGGGACAGCGCCATCCACAGTATTCCCCAAACCCGCGGCTTAGGTCTAGATTTTTCTTCAGACGAAGACCATGCCATTATTCATCATCACTATTCGACCATTTCCCAGTATTTTGAGCGTGTTAACCGCTACACCGATCATCAACTTTCGCTTTTGGTTGCCAACGGAGTGGTATTTAAGTGGCAATACTTACTGCAAAAACCGGCCCAGGAATTCCTGCGTCAGTTTTTTTCCCGGGGCGGTTACAAAGAGGGGATTCACGGATTGGCTCTTTCGGGACTGCAGACGTTTTCTGAAATGACTCTCTACTTAAAGCTTTGGCAACATCACGGCTTTTCTGATCAGAAAGTTTCCTTGCCTGAATTTGGTAAACAAGCCTCATCGGTGATTAGGGATTATTCCTGGTGGTATTTTGAAGAAACCGGGAAAAACACTTTTTTTCTTCTCAAACCCTTCGTTAAAATCCACCGCCGGATCGCCACTTTTTTATGCAGGTTTCTGTCATAGTTTTAAGCTGGAACAGCGCCGATTACATCGGCAAATGCCTCGACTCTTTACAAAAAGTCAGCGTTCCTTCTGGTGTGGATTTTAGGGTTATTTTGGTAGACAACGCATCTTCGGACAATTCGGTTAAATATCTGACCAAAAAGTACCCCCAGCATGAACTACTGGTTAACCAATCAAACTTAGGTTATGCCCAGGGCAATAATGTCGGAATTCAAAAAGCTCTGGAAAACGGCAGTGATTTTGTCTGGATAGTTAATCCGGACGTCGAAGTTCACCCTAAATCTCTTACAGCTTTACTTGCCGGAGCCCGCAATTTCCCTCAGGGTGGTATTTTTGGCTCCAAAATATATTTTGCCCCGGGATTTGAATTCCACAAAGATCGTTATACCAAAAAAGATATTGGAAAAGTCATCTGGTACGCCGGAGGCAATATGGACTGGGGCAATATGGAAGGACATCACAGAGGGGTGGATGAAGTAGACTCGGACAAATATAACCGGGACTTAGAAACCGATTTTGTTACCGGAGCCTCCATGTTTGTCAAAAGTCAGGTCTACCGGGATATCGGACTTCTGGATAGCCGTTTTTTCCTGTACTACGAAGAAAATGATTTCTGCCAGCGGGCTAAAGCCGCCGGCTGGAAGCTTATGTATATCCCCGACAGCATCGCCTGGCACGCCAACGCCCAGGCAACAGGGATCGGCTCCGGCCTTCAGGACTATTACATCACCAGAAACCGACTCTTTTTTGGCTTGCGCCACGCTCCCTTCTACACTAAGCTTTTGCTCATAAAACAGTCGATTTGGTTATATTTCAATGGTCGCCCCTGGCAGAAAAGGGGAGTTTTGGATTTTTATCTCGGCCGGTTGGGCACCGGATCGTACCAACCTTAAATCATGCTTTCCGCAATCGTAATCACTAAAAATGAACAAGCTATGATTGCCGACTGCCTTAAGTCGCTTGAGTTTGCCGACGAAAAAATACTTGTTGATACCGGAAACACCGATTCCACCAACTCCATAGCCGAAAAAATGGGTTGGAAAGTGTATAAAAGTCAGGGCAAAAATTTTTCCGAATTCCGAAACGATGGCCTTAAGCAGACTCACGGAGATTGGATTTTGTATTTGGATGCCGATGAAAGGCTGACTTCTGATTCAATTTCGGAAATCAAATCCTTAGTAAAAACCCCCGGCGATGCCGATGTGGGAGCCTTTGCCCTGCCCCGGACCAATTATTATCTGGGAAAAAACCTGCTTCATGGGGGCTGGGGAAATGAATACATCGTCCGCCTGTTTAAAAAAACCCATCTTTCAGCCTGGAAAAATCCTCTGCACGAAGAGCCGGTATTTTCAGGTAGCTTAAAAAAATTAACTCATCCCTTTATCCACATTTCCCATCGGGATTTAACCTCCATGCTCGGCAAGACTATTCAATACACCGATTATGAGGCCAAACTTCGTTTTCAATCCGGTCACCCTCCGGTTACCTGGTGGCGGTTTTTTAGGGTTATGTTCACTGAATTTTGGCATCGGTTCGTTTCTCTTTCTGCGGCCAAGGATGGCCGGGTGGGCATAATTGAAGGCATGTTCCAGGTATTTAACATGTTTGTTATTTATGCCCGGCTCTGGGAGATGCAGGTAACCCATGCGCAAAAAAGCTCTCATAATTAACCCGTATTGGGACAGCTTAGGCGGGGGCGAGCGCTATACTGCCACTCTGGTTCGCTACCTGCTTGATCGTGGTTGGCTGGTAGATATTTATTGGTCAACCAACTTTTCTAGTCAGCTTAAAGATCGTTTTGGAGTCGATGTTGGTTTGGCCAATTGGCTCAATAAGACATACTCGCCTCCCCAAACCATCAAGTACGATTTGTTATTTTGGGTTTCTGACGGCAGCCTGCCCGTAAGTTTTTGCAAAAAAACCATCATTCATTTGCAGTTTCCCTTCTTAAACATTGCCGGTAGGGGATTTAAGAATTTTCTTAAATCGCGTATTTATACTTTTGTAGTTAATTCCGGCTTTACCAAGACGTTTATCGATAAAGAATTTTCCGTTTCCAGCCAAGTCGTATACCCCCCCATAGACACCAGCTTGTTTATGTCGGCCGCAAAAACCAATTCCATTGTTTATGTCGGCCGCTTTTCAAATCTTACCCAGCATAAGGGTCAGGAAGTTCTCATCAAATCCTTCAAAAACATTTCAAGAAGTATCCCCGGATGGAAACTGATTTTAGCCGGCGGCACTTCAGTTGGCACCAATTCGGCTGACCTAACTAAACTCAAAAAACAAGCAAAGGGTTATCCGATTGAATTTGTGACTAATCCCAGTTTTGACCAGTTAAGAAAATTATTTTCCTCTTCAAAAATATTTTGGTCAGCTAGCGGCTTCGGGGTCGACCAGAATTCACAACCCATCAAAACCGAACACTTCGGGATAACGGTAGTAGAAGCCATGGCGGCCGGTAGTGTTCCGGTTATTGTTAATGCCGGGGGCCATCCGGAAATAGTTGAAGACAAAGTCAGCGGGTTTTTATGGGCCACGACTCAGGAACTGGAATCAACCACTCTGGACCTCATTACCCAGAATCAATTTGCCAAGTACTCCCAAGCCGCCCAGGTCAGGAGTAAAATATTTGATGTGACAGAATTTAATAATCGGCTTGATCGGGTTATCAAAGTATGAAGAAACTTCTTCCCTGGTTACTTGCAGGCTTAGTATTAAGATTACTTCTTATCCCCATCTCGTTGCATCCGGATTTTCGCGCCGTCAATTTAGCCGGATATTTAATTTCTCAAAAAGGCCAGACATTTTCTTTCTATGATTACCTCAGTCGCCAACCCAGAACCGATCGCTGGGTCCAGTTATATGGTGATAACCTATTTATTTATCCGCCGCTGGCATACATTACTCATGCCGTTTTCAACAAAGCCTTGTTTTGGGCTTACCCCCAAACGGCCTTTTTTACTCTGTTAAACGATATTGGCCAGTTGCGGCAGGATTTAGGATTCCCGCTTCTGATGTATTTGCTTAAATTGCCGTATTTACTAGCCGACGGCATTTGTTTGCTTATTCTTTCCCGGCTTTTGCCCGCAAAAAATAAATTAATAGGTCAGTTAGTTTGGCTCTTTAATCCGATAACCATTTATTCTGCCTACTTAATGGGTCAATTTGATATATTCATTGCCCTGTTTTTACTTCTGACGCTTTATTTTTCACCTAAAAACCCCATCCTTTCAGCCGTCAGCTTGGGCCTGTCTGCGGCTTTCAAGCCGTTTGTATTGGTACTCGCCCCACTTTTGCCGGGAAATTCGGTAAAAAACCTGCTTATTTCCGGTTTGACATATTTTGCGACCCTTCTGCCGTATTTATTCTCGCCGGCTTTTCGTCAGTATGCCCTGCTGGCCTCCCAGTCGGATAAATTGTTTTTCGCCAAGATTATGATTTCCGGATCACAATATCTGCCTCTTTTTCTTGTCGGACTGATCCTGATTTACTTCTGGCGCTACTTTAAGCCCGCAACCTATTCCTTAGTCGGCTGGCTGTCGCTGCCGCTTTTTTTGTTTTTTTCACTGACTCACTATCATCCGCAATGGTTTACTTGGTTTGCTCCGATTTTGACCTATCTTTTTGCCACCGACAACAAAACCCGCCTGCCGATACTCGCTTTAGTCACAAGCTTTCTGGTGGTAGTCTTTTCTTTTGATCCTTCTTTGAATTTCCAGTTAATTAATTCCGACCTTCTTCTCAAAATTCCCGATCTTTACACTTCAATCGCCAGGGGCATATTTGCCGGGACCGCCCTTTATTTAACTTTCCATCTTCAGGCGGCTTCTCATGGCCAGAGCAAATCTTAAATCCCTGCTTTTTTGGGAGCTTCTAGGATTTTTTCTTCTTGCGACCCTTCCCCGTCTTTGGCGGTTGCCGGCTGACCTGCAGATCACTTACGACCAGGGACTGCATTCGCTGGATGTTTGGAAAATTTGGCACGACGGCCACATATCATTATTGGGCCACCCCACGGATGTGCCCGGAATTTTTCATGGTCCGATTTACTATTGGTTGATGCTGCCTTTTTATGTCTTAGGCCGCGGCAATCCGGCAGTAGTTGCCTTGTGGCAGGCCTTAACTCACAGCTTCTCCGTAATTCTTGTGTACATGTTGGCTTGGAGGTTATTTAATCGCCAAACCGCCAGAATCAGTGCCTTTATTTTTGCCGTAAGCTTTGGCTTTATTAGTTTTGCCCGTTGGTTAAATAACGTCAATCCGGTAATTCCTTTTTCTTTGCTTTTTTTCTTAAGTTTAGAAAAATCCCGTAAAAATCCTGCCTTTTGGTTTCCGTTTTCAGCTCTAGTTTGCTCTTTGATCATTCAGTTCAATGGAGCTATCGGAGTGTTTTTACTTCCGGTGTTGTTGCTCAGCGCTTTCATCCGTCCCACACCCAAGCTTTTATCGGCACTTGCTTTTTTCCTGCCCCATCTCCCGCTTGTAGTTTTTGATTTGCGGCACAACTTTTTGGTCACTAAAAGTATTCTCAACTATTCACTGGCCGGCAGTTCTGGGGTGGGTATCGGTTTTTCACATATCGCCTACGATCTGTCGGTACTCGTCAATCAGGTAACTTCCGTTTTGGTCTGGCCGTTTGCGGCGCTGTCTTTGGTTTTAATTCTGTTTACCTTTTTACAGATTTATCGTCATATCAAAAAACCTTCGCTTCGCCGTATTTTATTTTGGACTGCCGCTCCAATTTTAAGTTTATTTCTTTACAAAAGGGGTGCCATCGGGTTTTTCTACTGGTCAACTTTACCTCTGATACTGATTTTAATTTCCTTTGCTTTTTCGGCCCTCAAACGCCCGTTACTTTATTTAGTTTTGCTGATTATTGCCGTTGTAAATATTTACCAATGGCAAAATTTTGTATCCCCGAATTTTGCTCTGACTCCAATCGGCACCAGAAACCTGCTCACCCAAGACGATCGCGTCACCGCCATTGATTGGATATATAAAAAAGCAGCTGGTCGCCCCATTTATTTATGGACCTATACCATTCCGTACCTGCTGGACCATCCCTGGAGATATTACTTTATCTGGTACGGCAAGTCTAAATACGGCTACCTTCCTGAAAGTTTTGGTGGGGCATCGCGAAATGATCTGCCCAAAAACGCTGTATTTTTTGCACTCTTTGAACCCAACGTCGACCGGCCGGCTAATCTGATTGACTGGAAAAGTAGACTCTCCTTAGAGTTTCCGGAATTAATCTCTGATTTTAGGTCTCATGATGCTATCGTAGAATTCCGACAATGAAAAACCGATTAATCCCAGTCTTTATTTTTTTCACTCTTTTGGTAGCTACTTTTTTCTACAAGTCGGTAATTTATGGTCACATTCCCATGCCGGCAGATCATGCTCTGGGGGCATATTATCCCTGGCTGGATTACAAGTGGCCTGGTTTTCCGGCCGGAGTTCCGGTAAAAAATCCCATGTTGGCCGATGTTCCCTCACTGTTTTATCCCTTAAAAATTTATTCCACCGGACTTTTCAAATCCGGCATCTTCCCGACCTGGAATCCTTTAATCTTCGGCGGATATCCGCTGCTGGCTACTTTTCAGTCGGGAGTCTTAAATCCGTTCAATTTCTTTTTCCTGATTTTTTCTTCCACAACAGCCTGGACTTTGTTTATTGCAGCTCAGGTATTATTGGCGCTTACCTTTACCTATTTTTTTCTGCGTGATCTGGCAATTTCCCGTCTTCCGGCCATATTCGGAAGTATCGTTTTTGCTTTTTGCGGTTTTAATTTAATTTGGCTTGAATACGGCATTCACGGATATGTAGCCGCTTTTATTCCGTTGATGTTTTTGCTGACCCGTCGGCTGGTGGTAAACCCCCGCCCGCAAACCGGCTTCTATTTATCAGTCATTGTAGCCGGCCAGCTTTTTTTCGGTTATCCGCAGCTTACTTTATTTAGTTTAATATTTTTAACCATCTGGGTAATTATTCAAACCGGAAAAGTTCGTTCGTTGGTTTCACCCATTGTTTTTTGGATTTTGGGCCTGTTACTTGCTGCCATACTATTATTTCCCGGAGCTGAACTGTTTATAAATTCTCAACGTCCGGGAGAACCGGTAGCCGGAGGCAGTTCGGGAGCATATTTAAAATATTCGCAGTTGATCACACTTCTGGCTCCTGATTATTTTGGGCACCCTTCGACATATAATTCCTGGGGCAGTTTTTTATACACCAATAATACCGGCTACGCTTCATTGGTAGCTTTGCTTTTGGCCAGCTTAAGCATTCGTAATTTCAAAAAAAGATCTCTATTTTTCCTGGGGTTGTATGTTGTTCCCATTTTTCTTTCACTGCCTCATCCCATAACTGAGTTTATTCAGACCCTGCCTCTTTTTTCGGCCTCCGTAGCCACCCGGGTCATGATTTTTTCTGGATTTGCCCTCTCATATCTGGGGGCCCTGGGGTTACAGCGCCTGCTTAATTCCACTCCCAAGTTCAGGGACTTTATCTTTCCCGGTTGTGTTGTACTTTTACTTACCACCCTCTTTCTTATCACCAAAAATCCGGTTGGGGTAAGAAATCTGATCCTGCCGCTCGGCTTAACCCTCAGCGTGTCGGCCGTTCTGGTCGCAATTAGGTGGTTTCCTTACAAAAGGCGCTTTCTGACTCTGCCGCTTCTTTTTTTACTTGTATTTGAACTGTTTCGCTTCGGTTGGAAGTACAACGTCTTTTTTCCGTCTTCACTGGTATTTCCGACCACCCCCTTAATTACACATCTTAAAAATTCACCCCCCGGATACCGCCTGGATGGGGGAGACGTCCTGCCTTTAAGTTTGTGGATGGCATACGGTTTAAAATCTGCCTCAGGATACGATGCGGTTTATCCACAGCTCTGGGCCAAATATCTTTCAGCCATCGATAATGGCAATCTGGATTATCCTAAGGGCCGACTGGGGGATTTAATTACCTACAATTCACCTCTTTTAGACATTGCCGGAGTTAAATACCTTTTAGCTGTTAAAAGAGATATTTCCGGAAAGCCTGACCCCCAGGGAGTGCCCTACCCTAAATTTGTTAATTCCAGATTCCAGCCTGACATTGCCATAGGTTCGGTCCAGGTTTATGACAACCCCAATGCCATACCTCAATTTTCCGTAAAAGGTGATTACGAAGTCATTGCCGATGACAAAAAAGCCCTGACCAGACTGTTATCCGATGATTTTGACTATCATCAAAAACTGATTTTAAGCTCGTCCCCGGGTTATAGTACAGTTTCACCGCCGTCAGCTTTCCAACTGGAAGTAGTTAACAACACCAGCACCTATCAGGCAGTCCAAACCCGATCCGACTCTCCGATATTTTTACTCAACGCTCAGGTTTATTATCCCGGCTGGACGGCTGCCATTGATGGGAAGTCTGCTTCGATAATTAGAGCAGATTTGGCCTTTCAATCGGTATTAGTTCCGGCCGGAAATCATTTGATCGAATTTACATACCGCCCTTTGTCGCTTACAATTGGAATCTGTGTCAGCCTTATCTCACTTACCCTCATCGCAATCTATAGCCGCAGACTTACACCAAAACGTTCCTCCGGATTGGTATGAGCGTTCAGTTAAGGAAAATCTCTTCCAGCGATATTGGCACTCCCGCAGAATTACTGAAGTCGGGAAGTATTCTCAAAAAGTCACCGGCGAGATTTTAGACATCGGCTCAGCCGATGGCTATTTCACCAGGAGAATTTTAGCTTTTACCAAAGCCAAGAAAATTACGGGTATCGACGTTCTTAAATCATCCGTCGACTATGCTTCCAGCAGGTATAAAGGCTTGAGGTCTTTGGTATTTAAAGTTGGCGACGCCATGAATTTAAAGTTTCCGGCCAATAAATTCGCGGCTGTATATATTTTAGAAGCCCTGGAGCATGTTTTAGACGCCCGGATAGTATTAAAAGAAATTTATCGGGTTCTAAAACCGGGCGGATACATGATCGTTTTGGTTCCTTCCGAAAACTGGCTCTTTAAACTGGGTTGGCCGATTTGGCTTAAAACCAGGGGCAGAATTTGGCACGACACTCATTTAAACTTTTTTGACGGCAGTAAACTGCCCCAGCTGGTCAAAAAAGTCGGTTTTACCAAAATTGAAGTTCACACCTTTATCCTGGGCATGCTACTATTGGTCAAAGCCCGAAAACCATGACCGTCTCAGTTGTCATCCCGGCCTACAATGGCAGTCAATATTTAAAAAAGAACTTACCGGCAGTCTTAAAACTGGGGGCAGATGAAATAATTGTTGTTGACGATGCTTCAACTGACGATTCCGTATCGGTCATTGAATCATTCAAGTCAATTAAGCTGATTAAAAATTCTGTAAACCTTCGTTTTCCGACCGCCGCCAACATCGGCTTCAATCATGCTTCCGGTGAAATAGTGGTATTAATCAATCAGGATGTTACTCCGGATGCCGATCTTATTACCAGGACTTTGCCTTACTTTAAAAATCCCCGGTTGTTTGCGGTTTCCTTTAACGAACAAGGCAACAGTTGGGCTGATGTGAAGTTTACGGCAGGTTTACTACAGTATAGTAACGGCGCAAAAACTCGCCATCCTCACTCTTCATTTTGGGCCTCTGGCGGTAGCGCCGCTTTTAGAAAAAACATTTGGGATAAATTGGGTGGGTTTAACACCATTTTTACCCCTGGGTATTATGAAGATTTAGATCTGGGCTGGCGAGCCAGAAAACAGGGCTACGAAATTCTTTGGGCACCAGATGCCAAAGTTGACCATGTCCGGGAGACGGCCTATTCTAAAGCTTTTAATAAAGACTATCTAACCAAAATTAAGGAGCGCAACTATCTGCTTTGCCACTGGATGAATCTGGATCCTGCTTTGCTGATGGAACATTGGAAAGCCTTGTTTGTTACCTGTCTTAAAACTCCGGGGTATTCAGTTCCAGTTCTTATGGCTTTGTCCAAAATTTCCCAAGTAATTACCACTCGCCGGAAGTTAAAACTGAACTGGACCCAAACGGACGCTCAGGTATTTAGTCCTTTTTTAACAAAAACAGGTCAAACTTCTGATTAATTCGCCAGCGTTTCAACACCAAAGCTGGTTTAAAAGTAGCCACTTCGTATGCCGGATCTGATAGTGCCGTCTTCGGCGGGCCGATGACAAATAAGTAAGCATTTTGGAAGTAGTCTTCTTCGTTTATTTGTATTCCGTCTTTCTTCAACAGAAATTTTTGTGTTGCCGCTTTGGTATCGTATACCAGGTTGACCACATTAAAATCAGTTAGACCTTCTTTCATAATCAGCTCATGCACGATTGCCTCGCTGCTGTAGTCCCAATCGTTGGCCATTCTAAATCCATGAGTCGGCTGGGGGACAAACACTAATAACGACCAAATCAATAAGCCAATAACAACATAAACCACCGGCCACTTTATTTTTTTCAATATCAAAACAAGTCCCAACAGCGCAAACAACGAAAGCGACAAAAAGTAGTAGTCAGCCAAAGTTGTAGTGGGATTATTTCCGATTGAGCTTCGGTATTTTAAAAATAACCAGATGGTTTGCAGATTATAAAAATTGTGTCGCAATTCAAAAATAATCAAAGAGGAAAATCCCACCATCAGTCCCGCCATACCTACCGCAAATGTTTTTAGTTTTTCCCGGTTAGTTACCAGAACTGTTATTCCGACAGCTGCAATTACCAGCAAAAACTGATAATGAAACTGCAAAACCACCCCCATTGCTACGGTAAGTACCAGCAACCATTTATAAGTTCGGTATTTTTTGTAAAGTCCGATTAAAAGAATTATCCAGGCAGAAAGTACTAATTGTGAGTTGGGATTCCAAAAAAATCTGGTGTAGCGGATATAGTAGGGAAGTAAGGTGTAAACCGTGGCCATAAGTAGTGCCGCTCTCGATCCGGCCAATAGCTTCACCCCTATATATAATGGTACCAAGCTTACCGCTGCAAACAGCATAAACAGATAACTGGAAATAACCGGATCAAAACGTCCCAGCATCATAAACAGAAGTTGAAAGTAGTAAATCACCGATCCCTGATATGCATAGCGTCCGTTCAGGTTCACCGAAAAAGTCGGTCCGATTAAAAGCAGCTTGGGTTTTTGATAGATAGCCAGAGCATTCGAAGAAAATAGACCCTGATCCGTGGAGAAATTCAAAGCCTTTGTAAAATGAAGCGACCTGATGGCAACAAATATTATTATCAAACTCAGCAATATTTTTTTGTGATTCATGACTTTAATACTTGATAAAGGCGTAAAACATCAAGTGGAGTTTGCCAAATCCGCTTAAGTCCGAATACTGCCGGCCTAACTTCTCTCACTGTGGTTGGCAATTCCAGCACCTGCAGGTTTTGTCTGTAAGCTCTGACCATGATTTCCGAATCCACTATTCCCGATCTGGTTTTGCACTTTTGAATTACAGGCACCAGTTTTTCTTTATTAAATACCTTGATCCCATGAGTATCGGTTCCGGGATAGCCTAAAAAAATCTTTAAAAACCAGTTGAAGGCCCAGGTTGTAAGTCTTCTAGTTAGCTGTCGTTGGTCTAAAGACCCTGGTAGCCGTTTGGACCCGATCACTATGTCGTATCCCAGTAAATCAGCCTGGGTTATACTTAAAAACTTTCCGTCCCAGTAATCGGCATTAAAAATCACCACATACTTTCCCCGGGACTTTTTAATTCCGGCTATCATTGCCGCCCCGTAGTCTGCCTTCTTCAGCCTCAGTCCATAAACTGTTGAACTACGCTTCATGTTCTTTTCGATTATTTGCCATGTCAAATCCTTACTGCCGTTTTCAATCAGTAACAGTTCGTACGAAATTTTCAGTTTTTTGCAGGCCGAAACCAGGGATTTGATAAAGGCGTCCAGAATCAGCTCCTCATTGTGTACCGGCACCACAATGGACACTGTCGGGGTTTTCATATGCCAATTGTACCCGAATATTTGCAAAATGTGAGAAAATGACTATGTGAAACCCTCTGTATCGGTCATCATCGTCACCTGGAACGCCGAAGATATCATAAAAGATTGTCTTCAGTCGGTTTTCGCAACCAAATATCCGAATTTAGAAATCATTATCGTTGACAACAATTCGCAGGATCACACCCTGTCTAAAGTTAAAAAAATGCAGAAAAAACTTTTTAAATTAATTACCAACGGTCAGAATCTTGGTTTCCCCAAAGCAATTAATCAGGGTTTAAGAGTCGCCACTGGGGACTATCTTTTATTGCTTAACGCAGACGCCAGTTTACCCGCTGATTTTTTTCAAAAGGCCGAAGCTTTTTTTGCCGACTATCCCGAGGCGGCCGTTATGGGTCCAAAACTGGCCGATCCTGATGGCACACCCCAAGGGTCGGTTTTTCCAGAACCGTCGGTTGAGGCGACTTTCAGGGAGTTTTGGTTAGGCCAAAAGAATTTAACTGCGAAATATTCACCCTCTCCAGAAAACAAACGGCCGGTATCCGTCAACGCCATTTCCGGAGCCTGCATGTTTTTCCCCCGCCGGACTTTGGAAAAAATTGGGTTATTTACCGAGAGTGTTTTTATGTATTACGAGGATCTGGATTATTGTCGGCGAATCAGAAGGTCCGGCTGGAACATCTACTTCAATCCGCAGATCACCGTTACCCACATCCACGGTCATGCTTCCAAGCAAACTTCAGGCCGGGCTCTTGGGTACCTGCAACAGTCCAGTCTGTGGTACAACGGACCCCTCAAACACTATCTGATGTGGTTAATCTCCTGGACCGGCCAGAAACTCTTCCGAACTGCTTAATTACCCACATATTTAAAAAATCTCCAACTGCTTCTAGGTTTCCAAATTTTAAAGACAACACTATTACCAATTAGGCCTATAGTTGATATTGACTGTGGCTACTGGTAAAATATAGTCGTTATGTGTATCACTTGCCGGAGGCTCTTATGTATTGGCTGCGTAAGAGGCTCCTTTCTCAGAACTTCCTCACAAATCGGCAGTTAATCAAAAAACTGATCCGAGGCTCTTCTATCGGCAAGAATGACTTAGTTTTAGAAATAGGCGCAGGTAGTGGCGTTATTACCAATGAGTTATTACAAGTCGCCGGCCAAGTGGTAGCCATAGAGTTGGATCCCAAATTGTACGCTAAATTACGCTCCCGATTTGTCACAAATCCCAGGCTACAGCTAGTCCAGTCTGATTTTCTTGGCTGTCCGCTTCCCCGAAAGCCTTACAAGGTTTTTTCCAATATTCCCTTCAGTATTACGGCAGATGTTATTCGTAAACTGCTTGTGCCATTAAATCCACCCCTGGATTGTTATTTGGTAATGCAGTCTCAGGCAGCTGAAAAATTTACCATCAACTCCACGGCAAATTCAATGGCTGCTGTTTTATACTACCCCTGGTGGAAATTCGAAGTGGTTCACAAGTTTAGCCCTCTTGATTTTTACCCCCGCCCTTCCGTTGATTCAGTCCTGTTGCATATTTGCCCCAGACCGACTCCATTAGTATCAGAAAACCCGAGCTTGTACCGGGATTTTGTTGTTCATTCATTCACCACCGATAAGAAAGCCAAATTCCTACCCGTCAACCAGTGGTTGTATCAGTTTAACCATCTTTCGCCAAAGAAAATTAAGCTTGTTCAGAGTTCATTTGCCAAGTATTTAAAGTCACAGCAATTATTGTCTAAGATTCACCGGACTCGTACCGACAGCAATTGGCGCCAGTTCAAAAAGTCCTCCTTGACCTTCCAGTAACTGGAAGGTATATATTCAGGTCTATGGATAACCACACGATTGGCCAGACGGCAAAAATAACTGGGCTCTCACCCAAGACCATCCGTTTTTATGAGGAGTCCGGGGTAATTACTCCGGCCACGCGTGGTGAAAATGGATACCGCGCTTATACCCAAAAATCCATAGAGGAACTCAAGGTACTTAAATATGCCAGGGACTTGGGACTTCCGTTATCCGAGATTAAAAAGCTGATGCGTGGCTGTGAAGATGGCAATTGCGCCCATTCCCGGAACTATATTCTGGACTCAATTACCAATTATTTGAAAATATTAGACGACCGCCTGGGCCAGATGCAGCTCCTAAGAAGTAAACTAAATGATTTACAACAAAAAATGACCTCTGGCGATTCCAGCTGTAATAATGGGGGCTTCTGCTGTGACATCCTGCACCAGTTAGTTGACGTTCCAGTGTCCAAAAAAGGAGGTGATACAAATGAAGGATCCGACTAGTTGTCCCGGAGGTTGCTGCTAAACCTTAGCCTTGGTGTCATGTGCGCGCCATGACATCAGAGCTTGGTCAATTTTCTTATAAAGATCTTCTTGGCTTCCGTCATTGATTAGAATCATGTCCGCCATCTTCACACACGCAGACAAATTAGTTTTCGTTGGGTCTGGATCGTTCATTTCCCGGGCTTCGTCAGCCAAAAATTTTTCGAAACTAACTTCATCCTTTGTAGATTTTCTCTCTAATATTCTTGCAAATCTGATCTCCGCTGGGGCGTCAACCGCGATTAATATAAAATTACTTTGCTTTTTCAGGTACTCAACCTCACCCACGTTTCTTATGCTTTCGATAACGCAATCATGTCCGGTATTTATTGCCTGAGCATATAGCTGTCTGATCAGGTAATCATTGCCGAAAAGAGCTCTCATCTGATTGGCTTTTTCCAACATGGTGTCCCTGTTTACTACTTTCTTGTCCGCAATAATTAAGTCAGTTAGATATCCGGAAACGGATAAGTGGATAAAAGATTTATCATGAAGATACTCGGCAACTGTTCCTTTTCCAGCTCCCAGAGTTCCGGTAATTCCTAAAACTATCATCCGAAAAGTGTACCATAAATTAGCTCCTTACCAACCAGCAGTCCCCATCAAAAAATTATTCAAAAATTTGTAATATAATAAAAATAATGATCAGCCACCAGCTGAAGTTGACCGCCAGTATTCTGTTGTGTTTGGGAGCCGGTTTTCTTGGTTCGGTGTTTTCTGCCCCGGTGATTGGTACTTGGTACGCTCAGTTGAATAAACCGTTTTTTAATCCCCCCGGCTGGATCTTCGGGCCCGTCTGGACGCTTCTCTATGTGCTTATGGGAATATCTCTCTACCTGGTCTGGACCAAACCGGGGGCCCGCAAAAAACATCCGTATGCGGTTAAATTCTTTTTTACTCAGTTGGGTCTTAACGTTCTTTGGTCAGTTATATTTTTTGGGCTGCAAAACCCATTAGCCGCGTTACTGGAAATTTTGCTTCTACAGGTAGCTATTCTGATTACAGCCAGATCTTTTCAGTCAATTTCTCATCGGGCAAGCCTATTGCTATATCCCTACATCGCCTGGGTCTTTTTTGCTGCGCTTCTGAACTTATCGATCGTCATTTTGAACTAACGGTCGGCTTTTTTTGTATTTTCTGGAAATTCAAATCGAACCTTTTTTTAAATTCCGAAGGAGTAAATTTATGAGTTTGCGTTCCGTATTTTTCCACTGTGTAAGCGGCCGTTACTGATCCCATTCTTCCGCACTGCTCAAGTGGCAGGTCTTTTATAATCCCGGCCAAAAACCCGGCCCTGAAAGCGTCTCCGGCCCCGGTCGGATCGCTGGCATTGATCGGTTTAGCCGCAGCAATCTTAATGCTTTTTCCCCCGCTGATTATCTCTGACCCCCTGGCCCCCAGCGTAGTAATCAACAGCTGCTTGGCCGTTACCAGTTTGGTTTTGGGCATTTTTAGTCTTTTGCTGATTAATTCAATCTCGTAATCATTTCCAATCAAAACCGCACATTTTTTAATGGCAAATCGCAGATCGGTTAGTGACAAGTGGGGAATATTGAAAGCCGGATCAAACAAAAATGGAATTTTTAATTTTTCAGCCTCTTTGGCAAATTTCACCATGGACTTGGGATCGTTTGGGGCCAGTACCAAAAAATCACCCCGCTTTAATGTCTTAAGCAGAGTTAGTTTAGACGTATATTTCATCGCCCCTTCATAAAATCCCCAAATCTGATTGTCGTCGCGGTCGGTAATCGCAAAGCCGCTCGCACAGCTCTCTTTCTTAAAAAGGGATATTTTTCGCGTTAAAGCCGGTAATTTTTTCAGATGTTTTTCGTAAGTTTCGAAATCCGATCCCGCCACCCCCACCAATAAGGTGGGAATTTTATGCAGCGCCAGTGAGTAAGCAATATTGCCCCCGGTTCCTCCGAATTCCTTTCTCAGTGTTTGCATTATGAAGCTAACATTTAGGATATGTATTTTGTCAGGTAGAATATGGTCGGCAAATCTTCCCGGCATACTCATGATTTGATCAAACGCCAAAGATCCGGTGACTACAATTCTTTTATACATTAAATCTCTACGTGCCTTCTTCCCAGGAGGATAAGTATGCACTTTGTTCAGCGGTCAGCATGTCCAGTCCGGCTCCTATTGCCTTCAGTTTCAGTTTAGCCACAGTCTCATCTAATTTTTTAGGTAATACATGCACTCCGGCGGTCAGTTTGCCTTTGTTTTTCACCAGATATTCAGCCGCCAGCGCCTGATTTGCAAAGCTCATGTCCATTACTTCTGATGGATGGCCCTCGGCCGCTGCCAGATTTACCAATCTGCCGTCAGCCAGCAAATGAATTCTCTTGCCGGATGGCAGGGTGTATTCATCTAAAAATGGCCTGATATTTCGTTTAAGTTTAGCTTTTTTCTCCAATCCGGCCACATCGATTTCTACATTAAAATGTCCTGAATTTGCCACAATAGCTCCATCCGGCATGGCAGCCATGTGTGAAAGTGAAATAACATTTTTATCTCCGGTAGCAGTTACGAACAAATATCCCAATTTTGCAGCCTGACTCATTTTCATAACTCTAAATCCATCCATAGCCGCTTCCAGCGCTTTTACCGGATCAACTTCAGTTACGATCACATTTGCTCCCATTCCCCGAGCCCGCATGGAAATTCCTTTACTGCACCAACCATACCCGGCTACCACCACTACCTTTCCGGACAACAGAATGTTTGTAGCCCGCAAGATTCCGTCGATTGTCGACTGTCCGGTCCCGTATCTATTATCAAACAGGTGTTTAGTATCACTGTCGTTGACTGCAACAACTGGAATTTTGAGCGAATCGTCTTTTTGCATGGCTCTTAAGCGAATGACTCCGGTAGTAGTTTCTTCACTTGAACCGATTACATTTTTTAGTAAATCCTGACGCTTACTGTGCAGAAGGGAAATTAAATCGGCTCCGTCATCCATTGTAATTTGCGGTTTTGCATCCAAAACACTGTTTAAATGTTTGTAATATGTTTTGTTGTCCTCTCCTTTAATTGCAAAAACTGGGATGGCGTAATCTTTAACTAGCGAAGCCGCAACTTCGTCCTGGGTCGAGAGGGGATTACTGGCACATAAGACCAGACTGGCTCCGGCTGATTTCAGTGTCAGCATCAGGTTAGCCGTTTCGGACGTTACGTGCAGGCAGGCTCCTAAGGTCAGTCCCTTCAGCGGTTTTTCTTTGGCAAATCTGGCTTGAATGTCTTTTAATACCGGCATGCCTCTTGCTGCCCATTCGATTTTTAATTTACCGGCCTTTGCCAAAGATAAATCCTTTACGTCGTAATTTTTAGTTGCCATAAACAGACCCGAGTATACAAAACATATTTAGCAAATCAAGCAGCAATTAAATAACCACCCTAGATGTTCAGAAGTTTATTTGAAGATAATGTTCAATGGTTGTTCGTTTGTAATGATTCTGTAAATTGAAACAACCTCAGGATCTTTCGCAAAATTGTATCTCACTGAGTTTGCCACAGCATTTTTTGCTATAACAACATTTCCGTCTTGGTATTCAATAATTGCCATATACAGCCACAGTTTACTGTCCAGGGGAAACTTTTCGAGCGTTTGTTTCAGAAAAGCCAAATTATCCTCTTTATTACCGCCCAAAAGAGTCAGACTGCCCAAATTTTGGTATGTCATGTAATTATCGCTGTATGTTAAGGCTTTCAAATACATTTGCTTAGCGTTTTCGTAGTCACCTAACTTCAAATACACTGTTCCCAGCAAATTGTAATTATTCCAACCTGGATTAAGTTTGATAGAAATCTCTGCATGCTCTTTTGCTTCACTAAGATTACCTGTCTTGATAAGTTCATCCCCCATTCCATTATGTAAGTTGTAATCATTTTTTGATACCTGGATATCTTTACTAATAAGAGTCAGCGAATTTCTGTAATCAAAGCTTCTTAAAAATGTTCTTACTGAAAAAGGTATTAAAAGTGCAGCGATAATCATTAAAACCCATTTGTTACTTAAGTTAATACGAAAAGGCTCAAGTAATACACCCAATGCACCCAACACTCCAATAATCGGAAAATAAAACCATCGGTCAGCCACAGTTGCGTCTAAGGGCAGTATTTGTACATGTAACAAAATTCCAATGAAAAACCAAAAAACAAAGAACGCATAGAGATTAAGACGCATCAATGACTGCTTTTTAACCCAAAAGAAAGCATATATGATTCCGCTAACAAAAAGGACTACCACAAAAAGGGGCAAGTAAAAGTGTTCAAATGTAATTATTGGATACGTCCAATGATACGAAAATGACAGATTTATCGGAAAGAGAAATGTTTTTAAATAAA
>MEXR01000053.1 GCA_001773775.1 Candidatus Amesbacteria bacterium RIFOXYB1_FULL_44_23
TATAATCAGCCCGGCAGTCAAACCTGATATATTTAGCCTCCATACCCATCGCAGCTTGTTCAGATGCCTTCAGTAGTTGTGATGCCACACCCCCGCCCTGATGATCCGGATCAACCGCCAGCGCGGTGATATAAACAGCTTTGGCATTTCTCTTTTTAAAATTTTTCATATCATCCTCGGTGTAATATTCGACAGGGTTCTCGTCCAAAGTTACTGTGCCCACTATCGTTTTCCCTTTTTTTGCTACATATACGTGTTGGTTTTCAAATTTCTTCTCCACCATTTCTCGGGTGTAGTATTTCAACCAGTGATCAAGCTTTAATTCCTTAGCCAGCCACTCTGAGCATTTGTGAATAATTTCCCAGACAGCATCCACATCAGACGCCACAGCCCGCTCAATGATTAATAGTTCTTGAGGTACATCAGGGGGCGGGTTTTTTCTTTCTCTTTACTCATATGTGATTTCTTACTGGCTGTAATTTACTATAAATCACCCCTTTTATCAAACTATAGGGCAATTACGGCTCCAACAGGAATCTTATCAAAGGTCCGGAAAATACTGTCAATGCTGCCGTAATGCTTAATACATGCTCAAACATGGGCACTGTGATGTTATTGGCTCCCTCAATGGTTGTAGTATTCTTTGGCACCAATTCATCCCCGAATAATGCATGGATGGTCATAATTTTTTCCCTATCTTTTTTGTTAAATTCATTCTCCCGCTTTTCCAAAAGCCTTACCGACTGAGCAAATGCCGGACTGGACGTCGTTCTGGCTTCAAAGCCGTGAATTCCCACATGAGTTCCAACACGTAATCTCCCGCAAACATTTACCACTCTGTGGATTTTGTCTTTTCTTTCCCCAAAAGCGTTTATGGCCGCACTTCCGCCGGCGCTGGTTCCCACCAGCGATACTTTTCCTCGTTCGGCCAGTTCGTCTATTAATCGAGTAAGCCTTCCTAGTTTCGGCATAAAATCTTCTCCGTTTCTCCATTCCATCAGTTGCACTACCGGCTCCAGTCCGTGTTTTCTCCAATGACCGGTCAGAAGCTTCATGCTCCGTTCTCCGTCTCCCAAACCCGGAACTACTATTACAAAATGTTCCTTCTTCATACTTCCTGTGTTTTTTTAATAATCACATCTAAGAAATGCCAATGCTTATCTCTTCCGTCGGCACAAGCTTTGTCTTCTTCGTGTTCATTCACCGCTAAAAAATCATAGCCGTCAAATATTGCTTTCAACTCCTCAATGCCCAAAAAAGTATACTTATAATTCTTCCTGGATTTATTATCAGAATCCTTTTTGCCCCACAATCTAGCCGCAAAAACACCTCCTGGCTTTAATGATTTTTTTATTTCCATGGCAACTTTGCGAAATTTCTTAGGACTCAAAAAGACTAATGAACTTTTAGCATAAATAAAATCGCATCTTACAAACTTAAAGTCCTCAACCGGTTGAATCACCAATTTTATCCTGTCTCGATCCTTCTTAGAAAAGTAATTTGCGACCTCTTTATTAATGTCTACTGCAATTACCTTAAAACCTTGTCTGGCCATCTCCTTGGTGTCTGAGCCGGATCCGCACCCCAAATCAATGGCCGTTGTTCCGTTGGCATACCTCAATGCCTGCTCTAAAAACAACGATGGTGGCTTAACGCTGGTTTCATCGTAATATTTGATCCTTTTTTTCAAATCACGAACCCAGGTCATGATGCGATTATACAATTCGATTTGTTTTACTATTGTATTATCTTAATTGTATGGGTCTTCAGTCCTCAAAATTTTCAATCGTTCGCAGGGATATTGAGATGATGGACCTGGTGAAAAAAACCGATCATAAAACTCTGGCTCTCTGGACCATTGATTGTGCCCAAAGAGTCATGCCGTTTTTCGAGAAAAAATATCCTCAGGACAGGCGGCCGCAGCAAGCAATTGAAACTCTTAAGCGATGGATTAAAACAGGACAGTTCAGTATGTCGGTTATTCGCAAAGCCTCACTTGATTCTCATGCTGCCGCCCGCCAGGTGGGAGAGAACAGCCCGGCTCGCTCAGCGGCTCGGGCAGCCGGTCAGGCGGCAGCCACTGCGCACGTTCCCAGCCATGCATATGGTCCGGCCATTTACGCTCAACAGGCAATTTTCCGTGCCTCTTCTCCTTCACAGGCAACCAAAGCCGCTTCAGCGGAACGGGATTGGCAATATCACCACCTCCTCAAGTTAAGCCAAAAAAAATTAGATCAGAAGAAAAATTCCCACCAGGATTAGTATGCTTCCGGCAATCTTTTTTACCAGATTTTCTTTTTCCTTCAGAACGGTCACTCCGAAAAACACGGAAAACACACTTACTCCCTGAAATACGGCATTTACTTTTCCGGCCGGTCCCGATTTTAACGCCAGAATCAGAGCATAAAGCAGAATTACACTTAATGCTGAAATAAAAACTTTCTGGGGCACTTCTTTATTCCATTTCAAAAAAATTCTGGCCTTCGGACTCTTTATAACTAGTGGCATTAAAATCACAGTCGGAACGGACATCGCAAAAACTACCACCGGGGTTTGAGTAAACAAAGAAGCCTCTCTGACAATCATAGTCACCAGACTTGTTGTTATGGAAAAAATAAATGTGGTCAGCAGTGACTCATCCTTTACTATTTTCTGGGGGGTGGTGATTATTACGGTAGCCAAAAATACCAGCAATATTCCCAGGTTTTCAACAAAGGATAACCTTTCGTGAATCAGAAAAAATGCCAGTATCGGTACCCACACCATCCGCAGTCTCAAAACAATCTGAGATAACGATAGTTCTGTTAATGCATGCATTTTCATAAACAAGTAAAGATTAAAAAAGTTTATTAATCCCAGAGTCAGCAGTATTCCCAACTGTCTTAAATCAAACTTCATGCTCACCTGAGTAATTAGGATTATTAAAAGGAAGAAGACCGTTCTGATAAATGAAAACCACCATGCGTAAGCTGATGCATCGCCACCGTTTTTTAACGAAGTTCTGCTTACGTAGTTGTAGGCGATATCGGCTCCGCCAGCCAGAAAAGCAAATAATGGCCAAAACATATTCATTTTTTTATATTCCCCTCGTATTCTATCAGCACCAAAACATAAATTTGATAGGTAAATGCATGCTTTGGTGTTTTGCCCCGACAGGTAAGTTTATCGTAAGACAAACAATGTTAAAAGATGTTTGAATTCCATGCCCCTCGGCTCCGGCGGCTTCCGGTCGGTATCTGCGTGAAAGAAAATCAGCCACCCCGTTGTATTACATTCAGAAAGGAGGTGAGTCATCAATGAATAAAAAAACAATTTTGTTTGGATTAACTTCACTCGTTTTGGGCGGTCTAGTATTTACCCCCAAAGCAGTCGAAGCTTACAGGGGAGACCCTGCTGTTCAGGGTCCGAACTATACCCAAGAGCGCCATCAGGCTATGGAAAAAGCATTCGAAACCAAGGACTACAATTCCTGGAAGAATTTAATGCAGGGCCGTGGCCGGGTAACCCGGGTTGTTAACAGTGACAACTTTGCCAAATTTGCCCAGGCCCATGAGCTGGCAGAACAGGGAAAAATTGCCGAAGCTAACCAAATTCGTCAGGAATTAGGGTTAGGTCTGCAAAACGGTTCCGGAATGGGTATGGGTATGGGAAGAAACCAGAGCAGATAGTCTCGGTATCTTCGCTAATCATTGCCCCGATTAATGATCGGGGCAATGGTGTGGATTATCGCCCGTTGAAAGAAAAAAGGGCTTATCGTTGTACTACAATTGTGATATGGCTGATTACCAAACATTATCAGACGAACAGCTGGTCGAGCAGGTTAGATCCAAAGACCGGGAACTGTATCGTCTCATCGTGGATCGCTATCAGGCCAAACTTATGCGGTACGCCAACTATTTAGTTTTTGATGAAAGTAAAGCTGCTGATATTGTTCAGGAGACTTTTATCAAAGCCTTCATTAATTTAAACGGATTCGATATCCGAAAGAAATTTTCCAGCTGGATTTACCGGATTGCCCACAACCAGGCGATGAACTCGGTAAAAAAACATCACCGCGAAACTCCGCTAAATCCCGAGATTGATCTGCCGTCATCGGAAGATGTAGAGGAGGAGTATTTTAAAAAGGAGATCATAAGTAAAATTCAGAAATGTTTAAATCAAATTCCGATTATATATTCGGAGCCTTTGGCCTTATATTATTTGGAAGACCGGTCATATGAAGAAATCAGTGATATTTTAAGATTACCGACAGGAACCGTCGGCACCAGGATTAATCGGGCCAAGGTTCAGATGAAACAAATATGTCAAAAACAAAAATAGATATTACCAAAAGCGTCATGTCTAAAATTGACGCCGGAGAAATCCGGATGAAACCCAGATGGTATTTCCTGCTGGGGTCTTTGGGCATGCTGGTAGGTTTAGTCAGCTTCTCCATTGTCACCGTATTTTTAATAAGTCTCGTCTCGTTTTCATTACGTACCCACGGCCCGATGGGTGAAATTAGATATCAGCAATTACTGGCCGGTTTTCCCTGGTGGGCAGTCGGTTTATCCTTTATCGGTTTAATCGGTGGGGTATTTCTTCTTAAGAAGTATGATTTCTCATATCAAAAAAACTTTGCTTTGATTATTCTGGCCTTTGTCGGATCAATTATCTTAGCCGGACTGGCCATTGATTATCTAAATCTTAACTCACTCTGGTCCAAAGGCGGAATTATGCGCGGATTGTACCAACGTTACGATGGTGGGTACGGATTCAGATCAAAAGATGCATCCGGTACTTACCGTCAAAGTGATCAATTCTGGGGCCGGGGCAGGGGTCAGATTTTAAATAATCTTGATAATTGATGTAAACTAAGACTTAGCCAAGAAAGAGGGTGATAACAATTAATAATAAATTATTAGTATTTGCGCTATTAATACTACTGTTCTCTACAGCTTCAGTCCGGAGTTCCAAAGCCGTTGGCAATCCAAATCAACTTTCGGTTTCGCCCACTGGAAAAACTATCCAGAATAGAAATGAAGTCACCACCCAAAATCAGGGGCAGGACTCAAAACTCCAGATTGAAACCAATGAGTCCCAGATGACCCGGTCTGCCAGTGCCGAAGGGGCAGCCAACCGCAGTCAGAATGCCGTTCAAAACATGAGCCTGGTGGCTCAGAAGGTTCAGGAAATGTTGCAGATAAGAACTACCGGTGGCATCGGTGATCAGGTCAGGCAAATAGCCAGGGACCAGAATCAGGCTCAGACTCAAACCCAAAACCAGCTCCAGCGGATCGATTCTAAAGGGGGAGTTGCCAAATTCTTTTTTGGTCCTGACTATGGGGCAATTAAGGAGCTTCAGGGGTTAACAGAGCAAAATCGTTTGAGGATCCAGCAATTGCAGCAGTTGCAAACTCAGTTGGCCAACTCGGGCGATCAAACCCTGATTCAGGCTACCATTCAGGCCCTGGAGCAACAGAATACGTCGCTTCAAAATCGCTTGAATGCCGAAAATCAGACGTTCAGTTTGTTCGGCTGGCTGGCTAAATTCCTGATTAATTAAGCTGTTTCGGATTTACTCAATGGGAAATCCCGAAGCGGTCCAGGCGGCGTAACCGCCGGCTAGTTCTGACACGTGGGTAAAGCCCTTTTGTCTCATGATGTTAAGAGCCGTCCCAGTCCGGTTTCCGGTTCTGCAGTAAATCAGATATTTTTTATTCTTATCCAGTGAATTTAAGTAGTCGGAAAAGTTTTTGGTCTGATAGTAATCAATCTGGGTGGCATTTTTCAGATGCCCAGCGGCATATTCGTCGGCAGTTCTGATGTCCAGCAAAGTGTACTTACCGGTATTTAGCTCCGAGTTGAATTGTTCCACAGATAAACTGTTGAGCGTCTGCTCAACCCCCAAAACCTTTGGATTTGAATTTTCCAAATCGGATTTTGGCGCAGTGAAAACCCCGGCTACAAAAGCCACAGCAATAAAAACGCCTAAAACCGCTAATTTTTTCATTCGGTTGGATATCCTTTCACTCTCCAGGCAAGTAAACCGTTTGTCATATTGTAAACCTTCTTATATCCCATTCTCGCCATGGCATCAACGGCATGAACGCTTCTTGAACCGGACAAACAATATACATAAACGGTCTGCTCTTTATCCGGTATGACCTCCTCAATTTTCTGGGAGACTTCGTCTACTGGAAGGTTAATGCTTCCGCCGATTTTTCCCCTCGCATATTCTGCAGTTGTTCGGACGTCCAGTAGTGCAAAATCCTCTTTATTATCAATCGAGGCTTTGACCTTCTCGGCGGTTATTTGCTCTGTGACTGGCTCGGGAAAATCATCCATATCCGTCTATTTTTTCAATGTGTTGATACCCAGTAATGTGTACAATGCACAGGATCCGACCAGTCCTGTGAATAATAAAACAGTTCCCGCGACTAAAGCCGTAACCAGCATTCCGCCTGACAGTTTAATCAGGCCCGCGGCCAGAATCACCGCTCCGGCAACAACTCTGATAATTCGATCGGTTTTATTTTCATTTTTTGATAACACGGGACAATTGGCATTCATGATATTCGGTTTATTTAACATTTAATATTTGTTCCAATTTTGTTTTATCAAATCCGACTATGTACTCTTCCTCTCCGTCTTCAAAAAGAATCGCGGTTACCGGCACTCCCATCTGTCCGGTTTTTCTTACCATTACTTCCGCTTCTTTTTGATCAATGTCCACATGCACTTCATTGTACTTAATTTTTTTATCATCTAGCCACCTGGCCTCCATTTTGCAGTACGGACAGGTGGTCGTGGAGTACAGCTTTACCCCGGCCGGTTTTAGTGGCCCTACTCCGGCTGCTTTATGTATTAGTTCTTTAAGTTTGACATCAATATCAGCGGCCAGTTGGGATATGGCCGGATTTTGAGATACGTTTCCCAGAATACTGGGACTGCCCATGCCGATGATTATTTCATTGTTCTTGGAAACAATGGCCACCGAGCAGGGCAAAAGGCCGATCAGGTTTGCATCAAAGGCCATCAGGTTCCCGATCCAGGTTGAATTGCAGATCAAAAACACCACTCCGTTACCGGCTGGCAATTTAGTTTGACCAATAACCTCCAAACCCAACTCTTTGGCTTCTTTTTGCAGATTCTCTCCGGTTTTTTCCGCATCAAAACTGCTTTTCCTGAAATACGCTAAGTTCATTTGGACTCCTTTTCCAACGAAATCAATAATTTTCCTATCCGGACGGCTTTTTTATATTTCAATGAATAATAAACTTCTTTTCCCTGCTTTTTGGTTTCTACTAAGCCCGACAGTTTAAGCTTTGCCAAATGCTGAGACACGGCCGACTGAGACAATCCGCAATTGCTGATTAGATCAGTTACATTCTTAGGCTTTGCCGCCAGGCAAAGCATCAGTTTTGTTCTTATTTGATTCCCAAACGCTGAATAAATATCGTAACCCATGTTTAATATATTAGCATTCACTAATATAATGTCAATGGTCAAAGTCATATTCGACTGGACTGAGAACTCAATATTCAGTAATCTGAACTGATGGATTTATTTACTACCACCTTTGTTGCATACGCCAAAAGCATTCTTCCCTGGTTTTTATTGGGAACTGTGGCGGCTTTTTTGGTCGATAGGGCTGTAGATAAACAAAGAGTCCACTCTTTTTTGGGTAAAGTAACGCTCCCAAATATCATCGCCGCTCTGGCAATAGGCATGGTTTCACCTTTATCGATCATGTCGGCACTGCCGATTTCGGGCGAACTCATTCGTCTGGGGGCCCAGCCTTTGATGCTTTTAATTTTCTTAATTGCCGAAAGAGCATATGACCTGCAATCATTTTTTATTATTTCCGATTTGTTCGGGCTAAAAATTGCCGCGACAAACGCCTTCATTATATTTACTTCCCTGGCCGTAACGGCTTGGTATTTTAGGAAAATAAAACTTCAGTTTATTAACAGCAAAAAAGGCCAAACGGACTTTTGGCCGGGTCAGATTAAAACTTTATTAATAGTTTTTATCGGTATTTCGGTAGGGGCCGCCCTGCGGGTAGTAATTCCCCTTACCAGCTTAGGCGTATTCATGACATCGTGGTTAGGCAGCGTAATAACCAGCCTGGCTTTGGGATTCAGTTTATATTTTGGAACGATACTGGGAAATTATCCGATCGCCAAGTCGTTAGCCGATTTAGGTATGGCCCCGGTGGGAACGATGCTCTTTTTAAGCGTTTCCCCAATTTTCAACCTCATCGTGATTACTCTTTTTCTCTCAGTCATAAAAAATAAATATGTCATTAAGGTATTTTTGGTATATACACTAACATCGATTGTTCTTAGCCTAGTCTTGTCTCAACTTTTCCTAATCTGATCCCCTAATTCGTAATACTATACTAAATATCAATTCAAATTCAGGACGCCAAAAAAATGTTTCAGAAATTATTACTCATCCTCAAATACTAATCCAAAAAGTGTGATTATTTAGAATTTGCTTGCTCCCATGCGCTTTCTCCAGATTTTGGTGGAAGAAATGGAGAGTCTGGATCAATGGTCCAGAGCAGTTCATCGGGTTTTTTCGAAGACATGGTACGTTTATATAGCACTAATGGACTTCCTTCTATTGCCCAGGCCGCTACAATCTGAGCCCCTATTTCCCGATTAAATTGTTCATATTTTTCCCTAAGCTCATTCAATTTTTCTTCTGATAGTGATGACATGTTTTTATCAAGTACTGCTTCAAGAATCGGCTGGGCCAAATCGCTGTCCAATCTCATCGGAATTGCAGGCCCATCACGCATTCCTGCCATAACATCAGCTTCATATCTCCTCGTTTCTCGAATAGCATCGCCCATCAGCCCAAAGTCTTTCTGTGCTACCCTAGAAATTGCCTCTGCCCCTCTTTCCTGTCGAAGGTTCGATTGAGAGGTATCTGTGGTAACTCGTTTCCAATGTCGCTCATGCGTAAACCCATGTTATCACACTCGGTCACAAATTCTAAAGTGGATTGTTATCAACAAATTGGATCAATTAACCGTTCCCAGGTCACAGTCATAGTGTGTGAGTTTATTCTGAAATCGCTGCTTGGGTTGCTTTTTGCCGGTCTTTTGAATATTTCAACATTGATGCTGTCCAAACAACTACAGCCACAAGCCCAGCTACAATACTAAATTGTGCCAGTAGCTGCTTTTCTGCCAGTATTCCGAGCACTATTGCCAGTAGCACATATGGCATTTTTATCATCAGG
>MEXR01000054.1 GCA_001773775.1 Candidatus Amesbacteria bacterium RIFOXYB1_FULL_44_23
AGGTTGAAGTTTTTTAACTCCGGATTACCAATAATGTAAGTGAGATCGTCCCAAACAAAACCATTAAACAAAACGTGGTAATGAACGATAAATCCAACCGCAATGAGAATTCCGACTACTTTTTTATTGGTTAACGGCCAAAAAAGATCGGTGAAGGAAAAATCATTTTCCTGTTTTGTCATGTTACTTCAATTCTATATTGACCGGGAGGCTTTGCAAAAGGCGGGAATAAATTACCTGACTAACTTCGTCTCCCTTTAACAGATAGTAGTTTTGGGCCGATTTAATCGCCTGGTCATGATAGTTCATTCTGGTTTCAACAATGATCCGGTAAAACCAAAGTTTGTCGCTTTTGGGAAATTTTTTGGTAGCCTGGGTTAAAAAGGCCAAAGCCGAAGCAGGGGGATCGTGTTTGGTCATCAAAAGTCCCAGGTTTTCGTACGAGGCATAGTAATTATTCAATGCCATGGATTTGGTAAAGGCTGCTCTGGCCTTTTCAGTTTCGCCCTGCTGATAGTAAATTGAACCCAGCACATTGTAGGCCCGACCGCTTTGAGGATACAGTGAGATGGCAGTTTTGGTGTGGATCAAAGCCTGATCGTATTTATTTTGGCCAAGCAGATCCCCGGCGTACAACAAGTCCATCAAATAGTCAGGCTGGGAAATGGCATGATCGTGAGCCAGAAGACGAGATTGATTTTTCCAGTCACTGTTTCTATTAACGGTTGTCAGTGACAGGACTGCGATAAGAATGGCGGCCGGAATGGTCAGAGAAAATTTCACCCGAGTGAGCATCAGACCAAAAAGGCCGAGCAGTCCCAGCTGAGCCGAATAGAAAAAATGATCGGAAACCGTCATGTCGATGGGAATGATTTGTAAATGGATTCCCATTCCGATTGCCAGCCAATAGAAGAAAAATAAGCCTAAAGCTTTTTCCAGTTTACGAGTGGTTGAAATGAACTTCACTAAAATGCCAATGATAGCTAAATTAAAAATCACAGGCACAATATAATTTCGGATACCGGGAGCGGAAATCACCCAGGAATGAAAGGCTAATAGTTGGTGGGGAAACAGGAAAGTCTTGAAGTAGTAGAAGGCGATGGCCGGGATGTGGGTTAGACGCTGATACAAGCTCAGGGTCATAATCGGCACCAGGGGGTCTTTGGAAATCGGGGTTTGAGAGATGACCCTGAAGAAAAAATATGTAAAGCCTGTTATAAGTAAAACCATGAAGTGCCTGGGAAGCAACTTACGGTTGAATAAAAACAAATAGCTGCTGGAAATGACCAGGAACTGAATTCCGCTTTCTTTGGATAAAAGAGACAATAAAAGAAAAACCCCCGTGAGGACAGGGTTTGATAAAACAAAGAGTGACAGCAGACCAAAAAACAGGTACAAAGTGTCATGGAGGCTGGAAATATAGGCAACGGTGAACTGATTAATCGGGTGGGTCAAGAAAACCAGGGAAATCAGTACAGCAATGTCATGGCGAAGGTGTTTTTTAAAAAACAGATATACCAGGGTGGCATTGGCGATATGAAGAGAAGCCTGAACCAGATGGTACCAAAACGGAACGGCTTTAAATACGGCATAGATAAGAGCGTAAAGAATCTGGGATATCGGACGATAGTAATGACTTACCAGTTGAGAGGAGTTGTGATTCAGCAACAGGTCCGGAAGACGACTAAGGGAATGAACCGACGGGTTTTGAACGATTAATCCGATGTCGTCAAAAACGAAAGCGTTAAAAAAAGAATTAAAATAAACAGCAAGTCCGGTAATAATGATAGCCAAGATGACTTTCTTACTATCACGCATATCCAGACTTTAGCACAGGTTTTTAATATTTGACTTTGATTTAGAATATAGGATATTCTGGAATGCATGGATTTGCTCGTTAACCCCGAGGTACCCAACCCAACACCGGTCCCACCGCCAATTCCGGTAGTTGATGGAACCGCTCCTCCGACCAGAAAATTTCCGTACCAGATCATATTGATTGTTTTATTTTTGATTTTGTCCGTATCAGGGGGTGTTTGGCTGGGGAGAAAGTATGAAAATAAAAAAGCGGCCGAGAAGCCGGCAGTTGTATCGGATGTGACTCCTTCTCCTGTTGTTGTCAGGCTTAAATCGGAAGTAGCTTATCTCACAGGAACAGCCTGGAAATTAGTCGGAGAACAAAAGGTTGCGCTTAAAGAGGGTGATATTCTGGAAGCAGCTGACGTTGTGGAGACCGATGCGGAGACAAAATTGGTGATTAATTTTGACGACGGATCGGTAGTGCGACTGGATGAATCTACTAAACTGAGCCTGTCGAGTGTAACTCCGGCTCTGATTTCACTACTTAACCAGCAAGGAAAAGTTTATGCCAGAGTGCAGAAGGATCCTGAACACAAATTTACGGTTCAGGCTAAAAATGTAGTCGTTGAAGCGACCGGAACTATTTTTGCCGTAGAAAATTTAGATCAGGTCAAGGTCAAGGTATTTGAAAGTTCGGTTAATGTCAAAGTCGAAGGTGAATTACTGTCTGCAATAAACGAGCAAGAAGAGTGGGACGACCAGGATAAGAAAGCTCAGGAAATGGATGAACAGGAGAACAAACAGGATAAATTTTTGGCTTGGAATAAAACTGAGGATGAGAAGCTAAAACCCACACCAACTCCTACTACTGTACCCAGTCCAAAGCCTACGACAAAGGCTTCAGCCAAAATTTCGCTTTCTGCGAATGCAACTGCCGAAGGGGTGGATCTAAGTTGGAATCTAAATGGAATAGAAGCCCCCAACGGGGTTAAAGTGATAAAAGGACCGGAAGCAAATCCAGTATTTCCCGGAAACGACGGTATTTATCTGGGTGATACCAATATCAAATCTTACAGATGGGCAGCCAAAGACGGTAAAACGTGGCATTTTCGAGTTTGCAGCTATGTTGACGGAAAATGTGCAAATTATTCCAACGACGTAAGTGTGCAAACGGTTCTGAAAGAAGGAAATTCTACAACCAGCAGCGTAAATTCAATCAACTTAAGCGTACAAAAACAGGATAACAAAGCCAAATTAACCTGGACAGTCGACGGTAATTCAGCATTGGGTTTTAAAATTGCCTGGTCACACGATGAAAATCCCACATATCCCCCGAAGAAAAAGGAAGATTTGTGGAATTATCAGTCCAATCCAGGCACCAGGGAATTTACCACTGATGGACTGTCTGGCACATATCATTTTCGAGTGTGTGAGTATCTGGGAGGATCCTGCGGCAAATATTCAAACGATGTAAGCCTGAGCTTCTAGTTAGGGGGTCACGTTAATCACAACCTGGTTACTCCAGGGTAAATTGGTTGAAGTCAGAGTAGTTTCTCCGGTAGTATCGGCCGGCGTCACATCAATAAACGGTCTAAAGTAACTATGATATTCCCCCGTTAGCAGAGTACGAATTTTGGAAAGATCGGCTACCCCAACCCCGTTATTCATCCAAATGTAGGTTCCGTCACCGTTGCCCCATTTAAAAGGAGTTCCGGGGGTACAGCTTGAACCGATACAAGATTTGGCTTGTAAATATCCGGTGTAGCCGATGTTTTTTCCATTTTCGACATAGTAAGCGCGTAAGTAATATTTACCCGTTTTTGAAACAGTCTCCGGTGTAACCGAAACGCTAAGCCCTTTATCACCACGATAATATCCCGTGAGTTTCATTTTCGCGGGTGGATTTGCCATAGGTCCAAGCCCATCGCAGTCAGGGTCTCTGACCCCAGTATTCGGACAAAGTGAAACTAAGTTTTTGATGTCCATTTGCACGATACCGATGTTGGGGGCCAGGTACCAATCCTCCCTGATGTACCAGCCGGTGTTAAGCGGGTATTTACCTTCGATCTGACGTAGACGCAGTACCGGACCGCTATAGGCAGGTGTGTCGACATTGTCTTCTATGTACCGGATATTCCAGTACCGGGGATAGTCAGTGGCCTGATTATAGTTTCCGGGGCAGATGGGATCGGCTCCAGTTTTGGTCGAATACAGCCGATCAACCCGCTCCAGGTTCCAGTTCGGCTGAATGTAGCGTTCGGCATACAGATACGGAGCGTAATAAAAATACGAAAAAGGAAAAGTATCATACATGCGGTTATTAACATTGTGGGTTGGGTTTATGGGTCCCAGTTCACTTATCGGCAAAGTCGAATTGGCAGGAAAACTATAAACTTTGGAGTAAAGGGCTCCGAAGGTATTTTCCGACCAGGCGGTATTGGGTTCAAAATAGCTGACTAAAAATCGCAGATTTGCCGTGCCGGGATCGGTGGTGTTTTTATTGTTCCAGTAGCCGTAAACAGAATCTTTGGTAAATCTCAAGGGAGTCAGGGTGTAACCACAGGCATTTACCTTTTCTTCGATTGAGAGTCTGGAGTTAAAATTAGCAGTGGTTGAAGTAAAAGTATTGTAACCGATATAGGTCCATGAATTGCCGGGGTTTAAATTCCAGTAGGATTTCAGATCGATGCCGCTTCTGAGTTCCTGGTTTGAATAATTGCTGTTAACCAACAGTTTTAATTGACAGCCCAAACAGCTCTGAATTCCCGGATTAATTGTTCCGGCTGCGGTACCTTTGTTGCAGTTAGCACAGGCATAGCCCGGGTTTCCGGAACAGAAACCTCCGTCCCCTTGCTTAAGATTCGGAACGATTACATATTCTCCGTTTTTGTTGGGAACAGTCCAGGTTCCGGTCCATTTTTTGGAAGCCAAACTGTAGGAACCCGGAATGGGGTCCCAATAATCGGCCGGATAGGGTTTTGTCATGTCCATGACAGCGGGAGCAAAGTAAACTTCCATACCGGTGACTAAACCTGCTCCCTGAACTGTCAAAGTGACCTGTTCTCCGGGAAGATAGGCTTTTTTAGCTGGGCTAATAGTAATTGATGCACAAGAAACGTTGATTGTGGCTGTGGTAGCGGCCCGACTAAAAAGGGCGACTTTTTTGTCAATCATAATGACCGATCCGGCCGTTAAAACTACCAAAGCTAATACCGAAACTAATTTACCAAGTCCGAACTGACGACTCTTTGATCTGGCCACCTTAGGTTTAGTCTAACACCGGTTCTTATTTTAAAGCAACTTCTTCAAGTTTTTAGTGTTATAAAATGATTTCTGATTCAATGCCAATTCTTTGAAGAAAGTAGCGATCGTGTGAAACTACCAGTAATGTTCCTGGATAATTTGATAAGGATTCTTCGATAGCCTCCCGGGAAGGAATATCCAAATGGTTAGTGGGTTCGTCTAAAATAATAAAATTGGCTCCGCTAGTCATAATTTTTGCTAAAAGCAGTTTGGCTTTTTCTCCGCTACTAAGTAATTTAACCGGCTGGTTAATTTTTTCCGGGGGCAGTAAAAACCTGCGCAAAAGTTTGTAACTTTCGGTCCGATCAATGTTGTCACTTATCAATTCAT
>MEXR01000055.1 GCA_001773775.1 Candidatus Amesbacteria bacterium RIFOXYB1_FULL_44_23
CCTGGTCCTCTCGTACTGAGGTCAGACCCCCTCAAGAATTCCACGACTCTACTGGATAGAGACCGAACTGTCTCACGACGTTCTGAACCCAGCTCGCGTGCCCTTTTAACCGGCGAACAGACGGACCCTTGGAAGGTACTACCCCTCCAGGATAGGACGAGCCGACATCGCAAAATGACTTTAATTACTTAAAGCGCTGACTATACCTTCATCCGACAATTGTCGGAGCTGACGTCTTACCTTTCAAAATTTTGAAAAGTCCGTGGTCTTGAAACCACTAGTCGATACGGGGTCAAGAATGTACCAAATGATACATTCCGACTTCCCTCGGAATTTTCCTTAAAAAAGTTCGTTAACATTAAGGAGTTTTCCGATATGAGTCAGAAAAAAATAACCAATGTTCAGAATTCAAACACACATAACAAGGCTTGCTAAGGTTATTACTAACCATGCACCCCAATGACCTTTATGGTTAAGGTGCCAAACCGCCGCGTCGATATGGACTCTTGGCGGCGATCAGCCTGTTATCCCTAGGGTAGCTTTTATCCGTTAAGCCCCAACCATCCCACGATGAGTTGGGGGATCACTACGACCTGCTTTCGCACCTGCTCGAGCTGCCGCTCTCACAGTCAAGCGCACTTATGCCGTTACACGACCAGCTCGATTTCCATCCGAGCTTAGTGCACCTTAGTACTCCTGCGTTACAATTTTGCAGGATACCTCCCCAGTAAAACTGCCAGCCAAACCTTGTCCTCACTGACGTTTCTAGTCAGCCTAAGTTAGTTTCAAAAGTTCCAAAACGAGAGGTGTTTCACTTTCCCCCTTGCGGGGTCCCTCCTACTCTAAACTATTTCAGAACCCGAAACAGGGCCTGGTTACAGTAAAGCTCCATAGGGTCTTTTTGTCCTAGTAGAGTTAGGCCGCATCTTCACAGCCATTTCAAATTCGCCGGGTGACAGTTCGAGACAGTTATTCCCTCGTTAAGCCGTTCGTGCGGGTCGGAACTTACCCGACAAGGAACTTCGCTACCATAGACTTAAACGTTATCACCTCGCAAATGCGAGGATCCTCTATGTCGCCATAGAGATCGGACTATATCATCTCCATTATGGAGTCTGGCGTATAGTCTCTGAGGATTTTTCCAAAGAAGAAAGGATAGTATCTAAACTATTCTTTCTATAATATCCATTTCGATTCATTTTGAAACAAAGTTTCACAATTTCCTCAAATCCTCGTTTATCAAAATGTTCCTTTTTAGATAACCTAATAACTATTTTCTTAAAAAGAAGAAAGTTTTGATATTTTTCCCCAACTAGGGGGTACATATCAAAGAAAGGAATGATTACAGAAATGAGATCTTTAATTTTGTCTACACAGTAAACAAAACATGAAGGATTTCCTCCTTTCTCACTCACATAACCACACCCTAACACTTCTTTGAAAATATATAGAATACGAGAGTTATCTTTATGTTGATAAACTTGGAAAAACGGATCAATTGTTCATCCAAATCTTCTTTTGACTCCTGAATTACGAACAGAAACGGTAAAACTACCCTCTCCATCCACAAATCCTGCCAAATAGTAATTCAGATTAACAATATTCTCTGGAACTCTTTCCTGCTGATTGTCTGCACTCAACACATTTTCAGTTTAACTCCGAATATTACCCGAAGTCAAACTAGTGTGAGATTCTCAGATATTCCAGCATATGGCCAGATTTTAAAACTGCCCTATAGTCGACAGTTATAGTTACTGCTGCCGTTCACTCGAGCTTCATTTCAGAGCTTGATGTAATCTCACCCATCCACTTAACTTACGAGCACTGGGCAGGCTTCAGCCTGTATACCTTCTTTTTCAAGTTTGCACAGACCTGTGTTTTAGTTAAACAGTCGAGGAATAATCTTTTGTTGTAGGCCCCATAAAGGGGTCAGGACATCTCGCTAGCTTACGTCCAGCTAATTTGCCGAGTTCCTTGAACTGCCTTCTCCCGATCGCCTTGGTCTACTCGACCCACCCACCAGTGTCGGTTTGCGGTACGGCATAAAAAATGTCTCACTACGAATTTTTTCCTGAAAACAAAAGCTCATCAAGTTGTCTGTCAATCGCTTGTCAAACTCCTCATAACAGCTCGAATAAACGCCAGACCGGATTTTCCAGGCCTGACTGTCTTACTGCTTAAACGCCACATTCAATAGTGCGTTTGATTGCTCTTATTTTGTCCATCCTTAGTTAATAACGACATTCCTTATGTAGCCGAATCTTAACGGCTCGTCCATCGGTTACGCCTTCTGTGGCCTCACCTTAGGTGCCGACTCACCCTTCGCCAAACAATGTAGCGAAGGAAACCTTGGGTATACGGCGTGGTTGATTCTCACAACCATTGCGCTACTCATTCCGGCATTATCACTTGAAGTCGTTCCACCCAAAGCCTTACGGCTGAGCTTCACTACTCCTTCAACGCTCCCCTACCAATCGATTTTGATAAATCAAAATCGAGTCTATGTCTTCGGCAAAATGCTTGAGCCTCGGTTCATTTTCCGCGCCAAACTCCAAAAAGATCGACCAGTGAGCTGTTACGCTTTCTTTAAAGGATGGCTGCTTCTGAGCCAACCTCCTGGTTGTCTGAGGAGTTCAACTGCGTTCTACACTAAGCATTTATTTAGAGGCCTTAGACGATAATCTGGGTTGTTTCCCTTTAGACCGGTCCGCTTAGCCGGATCGGACTGACTCCCTCACTCAAAATACCGCAATTCGGAGTTTAATTGAACTTGATACCTTACGATACCAAGCCCATCTAGTGCTCTACCTGCAGTAAGTTTTTAGCGAGAGGCTATACCTATATATATTTCGGGGAGAGCCAGCTATCTCCTGGTTCGATTGGCATATTACCCCTAACCACAAGTCATCTCACAGATTTGTAACTCTGAAGAGTTCGGGCCTCCCTCCGTCGTTAGACGGGGTTCACCCTGCTCGTGGTTAGCTCACCAGGTTTCGGGTCTTCCAGTTATTGCTAAACGCCCTATTAAGACTCGCTTTCGCTACGCCTTCTCCCGCTTGGCGGGATTAAACTCGCAATAACCAAAAACTCGCCGGATCATTCTTCAATAGGCACGACGTCATCCAAATCCTTGCGGACGGACTCCGTCTGCTTGACAGCAGACAATTTCAGGTTCTATTTCACTAGGTTTTTAACCCTTCTTTTCGCCTTTCCCTCACGGTACTAGTTCACTATCGGTACGCACAAGTATTTAGCCTTGGAGTGTGGTTACCCCGGATTCCCACAAAGTATGTGCTTCATGGTACTTGGGAACAAACGACTTTGGATGAATTTTGGTTTCGCTTACACGGCTGTCACGTTCTTTGGCCTGCCTTTCCAGGCAGTTCGACTACCAAAACTCAATTCCTCAGTCTGTCCCGCAACCCCTCGTACAGTTTCTTGCGAAACCACACAAGGTTTAGGCTGTTTCGCGTTCGCTCTCCGCTTACTAACGAAATCTCGATGATTTATTTTCCTGCCCCTACTTAGATGTTTCAGTTCAGGGCGTTCCCCACCGTGTCAAACACGGTTCTCCTTAAAGGAGGGATTTCTCCATTCGGACACCGCCGGATCAGCGCTTCTTGGCAGCTCCCCGACGACTTTCGTGGCCACGTACGTCCTTCTTCGGCTCGTGCATCCTAGGCATTCATTGTCTGCATTACGGAAGTAAAAATACGACTCTACTACTTTATTTTCTTCACTTTTCAAAGAGCAACGCAGCCTTTAGATGTTAATCTCGATTCCCCCACGAAAGAGGAACCGGGACTAACATCCAATTGATGTGGACCGCAGGAGATTCGAACTCCTCGCCTCATCGATGCAAACGATGCGCTCTACCAAATGAGCTAGCGGCCCATTGTAGTCCTGCTGTCCCTAAATTTAAAAAATGCCCCTCTAAAAGGGGCTGTTACTCAAAGAATCTGCAAACCAGTTTACGCAACTGGTCTGGAAAAAAATAAGTTTATTTGCACGATTCTCATGAAACAAGGACCCTTAAAAAGGTAACCGTATATTACCCAAGGCCCGAGGCAATGTCAACCCCCCCATAAAATCCCTGCAACTTTCTGCCCTTTTGTGCGTATTACTTATATGAAATCAAAATTTGCACTCACCGGCCTTTTACTCTGCTTTTTGGCCATTACGCCTTCAGCTAGCGCTCAAGGACCATCTCCAAAACAAGCCCGCCAGAATTTGGGAAGCACTATCCAGCAGCGCCTCACCAGACAGGCTTTTCTCTCTTCAGCCAAACTTACCGCAAAAAACGGCAATACCTTCACCGTAGAAAAAGACGGTAAAACATATACCGTAAACATTGAAGAAAAAACCCATCTTCGCCGCCGTTTTTGGGGTAAATCTAATCTAAGCGAATTTCAAATTGGGAATCTGCTTAACATTTCCGGCACCTGGACAGATGAAATCAAAACTACAATCCTGGCCAGACAGATCCGCAATCTTTCAATCCAAAAACGCTTAGGAGTTTTCATCGGCAAAATCACCTCTTTAAGTGGTCAAACAATAGTCATGGAGACCGCAGGGCGTGGATCTCAAACCATTACTGTCAATTCAGACACTAAATTCACCAGTCGCACTGGCTCCGCCATTACCCTATCAAACCTGGCCGTAGATCACCGCATCAAAATTCGTGGCCTCTGGGACAAATCCAACTCCACCATCACCGAAGTAGCCTACGTCAAAGACTTCACTCTTCCCATAAAGCCCTAACCGCCAACCTCCCTCAGGGCCAATTTACATCAACAAACCCAGTCCCACCGTCCAGCCTCGTCAGTTTTATAAAATACCCCTCTCCGGCTTTAATCGAAAACTTCCCATCAGCACTTCCGCATATATATGCACTCCAAACAGAATCCCCTGAATCGTACGGATATGGATTTGGCCTCATTTGATTTATCTCATCCACGCTAAACGCTCCTCCCAATTTATTTTTAAGTGACAAACACAATTTTTCAGTATCAGTCACTTTTAGCCTGTTAATCACACCCAGAGGAAAGCTTAGGTAGTTATATCCGGAAGCCACATTCCAAGTTACACTGCTTACTTTTTCATAGGACGACTCCAGCAATTTATTCATGTCAAAATTTTTCATTTTTGAAACCGGGTCAATCATTACTACATATCCCACTCCAGATTCCAAGGCAAAATTGTTTAAAGTTGGCGGAAACACGAGCCAATGTGCATCCCACCTTGAGTTTCGAAACCTCTCTATTTCTGTTGCCTTAATTCCTGCCCTATTTAATGTTTCCAATACCGCTCTGGCCGTAGCCCAATCCGCGTTAGGAGTTCCCCAAAGCCCAAATGACACCAGCCACTCATCCGGCAAGCCTTCTTTTGCACTTGCGTCCGTTCGGAAATTGGCATCAAACCCAAAAACCATAGTCAGCAATCCCACAAACAGCACAAACACGGACAACAAAGACAAAAACTCCCCTCTGCCAGCCTTCGACTTAATCTTCACTACGAAAATAATAGCACAGGTTTTATTCGTACCGCAACGCGTCAATCGGGTTTAGATTTCCTGCCCGCACAGCCGGAGCCAATCCTGAAACAATCCCCACCGCACATGATATTCCAAAAGCCAGCATCACCGAATCAAGAGTCACTGAAGTTTCAATAAATTTTTTCATCAGCGTCGATAGTCCCCACCCCATCCCAATCCCTATCCCTCCTCCCAACAAAGAAAGCATTACCGCCTCCACTAAAAACTGAATAGCGATATCTCTTTTGGTCGCCCCCAAGGCCTTACGTAACCCAATTTCTCTGGTTCTTTCGGTAACAGAAACCAACATAATGTTCGCAATTCCAATCCCCCCCACCACTAAGGAAATTGCCGCAATTCCGGAGAGTGCTGCCGTAACCACCCCTAAAAATGAATTAATCGACTCTAATAATTCTTTAGGCTCCATTATCGTATAGTCATCCTCCGTCAGCCCTTTTCGCTCAAAATACTGCTTCACTTTTCTAGATGCAATCGTTGTATCCTCCGCGGTCTCTGTTCGGACCATTACCGCTGCTGGTTTTTTAATCCCGGTTAATTTGGATGCTGCTGTCACTGGCATTAAAGCATAAGTATTATCATCACCACTACCTCCCCCAATGCCCCCTTTTTCCTTTAACACTCCAATCACTTCCACCGATCTGCCAGAAATATCAATTTCTTTACCAAGTGCTTTTCCGTCTTCACCAAACAGCTCAGTTAAAACTTTGTGCCCTATTACAGCCACCATTTGACCTCTTTCAATAGCTGAGTTACTAAAAAAACTTCCCGTTTCCAATTCCACATTTCCATATTCCATATAGTCTCCATTCACACCTGCCAAGTTTCCATAAAAAGTTTCCGATCGATATTTAATAGTTATCCCCTTGGTAATCATCCCAGACGCCTTCACAATCGGCGATCCCAAATTTCCTATTCTTTTAACGTCATCAAAATCAAACTTAGCATCCATGCTCATCGGCGGTCCTCCGCCAAAGCTAACCCTACCCGGGGCCACAAACAACACGTTTGATCCCAACGATTCAAATTCTTTTGTCACAAATTGCTGCAATCCAGAACCAATAGCCACCAAAAGGATTACAGAAGCTACACCGATAATTATCCCCAAAGCCGTCAAAAAAGATCTGACTTTATTGGTTCTGATTGCTGTTATTGCCGTTCTGAAAACTTCAATCGTATCCATTAATCTACCCTCCCATCCTTAACTATAATTTGTCGATCAGCCAATTTAGCTTTATCTGGATCGTGGGTAACCATTACTACTGTCACTCCTTTTTGATGCAACTCTTCAAACAGTTGCATAATCGCAGCTCCGGATTTTGAATCCAAGTTTCCTGTCGGCTCATCAGCCAGAAGTATCGCCGGGTTTGTCACTAAAGCCCGAGCAATTGCCACTCGTTGTTGTTGTCCTCCCGATAGTTGCGACGGCATATTATTAAGCCTGGTCCCAAGTCCCACCGTTTCCAATTCTCTTGTGGCTCGTTCCCGTCTTTCTTTCGGCCGTACATTAGAATAAATCAGAGGTAATTCAACATTTTTCCACGCCGCAGTTCTCCGAAGCAGATTAAACTGCTGAAACACAAATCCGATTTTTTGATTTCTTAGTTTTGCCAACTGACTGTCATTCAATTTATCCGTCTCCACTCCATCAATAAATATGTCCCCGGAGGTCTGTCTGTCCAATAACCCCAACAGGTGCAATAGTGTTGATTTCCCCGATCCAGATGGACCGGTAATTGCCACATATTCGCCTTTATATATCTCAAAACTCACCTCATCCAAAGCTTTAACGACTGTTTCCGCATCATTGGGATCACCATACACCCGACTCACATTTTCGAATCTAACTACCGGAATTTTTTTATTTTTTGATTGCTCATTGGACATCGAA
>MEXR01000056.1 GCA_001773775.1 Candidatus Amesbacteria bacterium RIFOXYB1_FULL_44_23
AGAAAGAATGGAAATGTCTTTTGAGCGGGGGTTAAACATTATTAGAGAAATCATGGCCGGAATAAGCAGAAGAATAAATACAGCCAACGGTTTGATTAGTTTGGCCCGGGGCAGCCAAAACCAAAAAGCCAGTATGGCAAGAGGGGGAATTATTAGACGGGCAGTGTGATATGAGTAGACGCCCAGAACAAAAAACAGAATCGACAGATAAGTTTTTTTTCTAAAAAGCAAAGCTAAAGCAAACGGAATAAAAAAGATGGCCAGATTGGCTTCAAAAGCTCCCCGAGACAAGGGAACCGCCCAGGGGGAAAGAGAAACAAAAAAAGCTGAAAATGTGGCAATAAAATTGTTTTTCGTAACTGCCAAAAGGAGGGCGTAGATCGCCAAGATGGCCAAAGATCCAAGTAGGGCATTGGGCAGGCGGGCAGAAAACTCGTTTAAACCGAATATTTTTACTCCGGGAACTGCCAAAAATGAGTACAACGGCAATTTGTAATCACCGAAGGACTTAAGTCCGGTGACGGGTAATTGCCAAAAGGGAGTCCCCCACTCGTCACGGCCGGTTTTAAGAAGCGAATAGGCGTTGTAAGAAAAAGAAGCTTCGTCCGGAGTAAAACCGGCCGGATAGTTGCTAAGTGAAACAAAACGCAGGATGGTGCCTGTCAAAAAAATGATAATCCATAATTTTTTCTGCATAGGTTAATTTACTCTTTTGTAAAAATGCCAAGTAAATCCAAAGACGGTTGCAAAAGAGGCAACAAACAGTGCCACTAATTTAAAACTAAACAACGATTTAAGAATATGGTTAAAAGTAGAGAGTAATAATTCCGATCTTTTCTGGGGAGAGTAGTAAAGATGGAAAGTCATGTCACCACCGGTTATATTCTCGGCCGTTGCTAATCCAGCGGGATACGAATTACTGTCGGAATTATAACCGACACCAATGGCGGTAGTAATGTCCGGGGTGGGAGCACTTAAGGTAATGGTATAGGTTTGATCTTTTGAATCCGGAATTGGGGGAAACTGCATTCTTACAGAACCACCGTCGGTAATGTTGTAGCCGTTAAGATCAATCCGGCTGACCTCGGTGCCATTTTTGTCGGTGAGAGTAAAGGTGAACGGTCCCTGGTTTCTGAGAATCACATTTCTAAGATACAAAACTACCACGTTAAATCCATTGTGCTTAGGGGTAACGGTCTGAGTAACCGGATGGTCTTTGTAAATCCATAATTCCTTCTCTACAACCGGCTGAGAAATATCGGGCACCCTTCTGACTAGCAGATCAAGTCCCACGGCAACAACTATTGCCAGACAGACATAAAAAAGCGTAATCAACCAAGATTTAACTGTGACCATAATTTTTCCAAAGTCGAATAATTAAATACAATCCCGAAGCGGTAAGCAGAGTATGAAAAGTGCTTTGAACAAGCGACAGATCGGCAAAGTTTTTCAGAGTATCGGTCAGGGCTGGCACCAAAAGGGCGTGGTTATTAAGAGAGGAAAAAATTCCAGTCAGAACGAACTGGTCGGCAATCAGGAAGTTGGTGAAAAAATAGCCAATAGCCAAGGCCAGATACACCGGCCAGAGATTAGCTTTGTCTTTTGCCCAAACCACGGCCAAAAACGGCAAACTCCAGATGGCCCATTGAGCATGAAAATGGGCAAAAAGAAGTACGGTTAAGGTGGTGGTTAAAAATTCCGGTAACAAATCAGTTTCGTTTTTGCGTTTAAATGAAAACCAAAGCACTAAGGTGTAGCAAACTACATATATGGGAAGGGATTGGCCACCGCCGACTTCGATGCCAGCCTGAAAAATACGAGCCATAAGGTTTGATTGGGACATGGTAAAGCGAAAAGCCGAAGAGTTTAGGACCGGCAATAACGGCAGGAGCAGTCCGGCGACTGTGGCCAGGCAGGTGAGAGCGAATTGACGTTTGTCTTTTGATCGAAAAATCACAAACGGCAGAAGCAGTAACGGATATGACTTGATCATGGCGCCCAGTCCTAACAAACAGGCAGCCTGAGGCAACTTATGATTTTTGACTAAAATAAGCGAGGCCACGGTAAACAGGGCCATCAGAACATCGAATTGGGACAGCATGTAGATGCCGTACAGTGAAACCGGATTGAAAAACCAAAACAGAAGCAGTTTTTGATTTAATTTGCGATCCCCGATTAGTAAAACCAGCAAATAGCCCAGCATTAAGTCCAAAACCAGGTAGGGCAATTTCAACACCAGCATGAACTCAAACATTTTGGGGTGAGTGTATCCGCCGGGACCCCAGTCGTTGAGCCACGAATAAAAATCGGGTCCCAAAATAACACCGGAGACTGCATTAATGGATCCTAAAAAGTAATAAGCCAGGGGCGGATAAACAAAGACATCGGAGCTGGGGAGGTGGGAAACATTTTCGGCAATGTATGAGTAGATATCCCAAACCCCGTGACGAAAGAATTGGGCATGAAACTGGTAGCTTTTAATATCAGGGTGGAAAAAAAACAAACAAAACAACAGCCGAAGAAGAATGGCGCTTAGCAAAAGAGGCTTAAGCCAATTGTTTGTTTCGGCTTTCATGTAGGAAAACGGCCATCCAGGAAATCCAGGATATGGCCAGTAAGAGAATAACCAGGTTAACTATCTGCGGAGTATTTATGGCAACAAAATCGGCGATTTGAGGCATTTCAGGAAACCACCAATTGTGATACATGTTCAGCAAATGACAGAAGGAGACCAGTAAATAAATCGGCCACAACTGTTTTCTGCCAGAAGCTGCAATGGCTAAAAATGGCAAAGCCGGAGCCAAATACCTTTCATGCATCCGGGTCAGTACCAAAAAGGAGGTGAAGCCAATAATTCCCATAGTGTGGATAAGCACACTGGAGGTGCGATTTTTCAAATACTTAAGTAACAACACTGCGGAAATGGTCATAAATACCAATTTACCAACAACATTGGCCGAAAAGTTGTAAGCTACTACAAGCTTGTCCGAGATTTTGGCCAAGTTGGAATAGAGAGCCCAGAAGTTAAAGGCATGATCCGAAATGTAGTCGGAGCCGGATCCGGTTTCGAGGCGATTTAAATAAACCTGAACCGGCCAGGCGGCAATACACTGAGGGTTGGTTATCTGACAACTGGTAAACGGCAAGTAAGCCAGCCAAAAAATAACCATTTGAACAATCAGTCCGTAAAATGTTTTTTTCCAACCCGATTTGAACAAACTAAACAGAACAAACCCCGGAACAAAGATCAGTGAGGATTGCTTGGATAATAGAGCCAGAACAAAGGCGGCGTGAGCCCAGGTGACTTTCTTTTTGAGAATTAACCAAACGGAAAGCAAAATCCAAAACAAGGGCGGCGACTCCAGTTGGCCCCAAAGACTGCTGTTATAAAAAACCGCCGGATTAAATAAATAAACTGCCGAGGCAAAAAAGGCTGATTTTTGGTCGGAGTGGAAAATCATTCTGGCCAGTCCGTAAATTAAAATGCCAATCCCAATATCGGCAAAGATGGCATAAATCTTATGAAAGGCCGGTAAGACGTCCTGATCCTGCAAGGCCCAAATTATTTTTGAGGGGAAAAAACTCAAGTTGTCGTTTAGCCAATTAGCCGAAGCGTCAGTTAACTGAAACATGGCAAAAGAAGTGGTAAATGAAGCCAGCGAAATCGGAGGGTAAGTGGGCTGCATGACACCAACATATTTGCGATCGTATGCCCCCAGGCTGCCATTTTGCAGAATACTCTGGCCCCAGACGGTATGGTTATTGACGTCTCCGCTGTAAATTGTGACTGATAATACCAAGCGTAATATTAAGGCCAAAATACAGGCAAAAATTAAACGAGACATTGATTTAGTTTTTAGTAACTAAGTAAAAAATCGGCGTGCCCAGCGGGTTTCTGGTGGTAAACAAAACTTTTACACCTCCGGGAGGATTTTTTGACCAATCCCAATCTCCCGGGACATCATCTCTTTGGCTGACTACATATAAGTTGCCAGGCTGTATAACATCAACCAATGATTTGTTCGGCGGCGGGGAAAATCCGCCGAAGTAATATTTAGGCGCCAGATAAAAACCATAGTATCCAGCCGAGATGTCTGACGGTTTATCAACTGTAAAGTTGGCGTGAAATTGTGAAGGAGGGTATCTGGTGTAAAACAAAAACCGTATCAGCGAAGGCTCATACGAATTGTTGATAAATACCTGGTGGTATTGATCTGACAGCTCGCCTACTTTCTCCATGGCCTGTTTAAATCCTACGTGCCACCACTGCCAAGTCCGAAGAGGATAATGAATTAAATAATAGTTAGCAGCCAGGGTAAATTGAAAGAAAATTACTCCCCAAATTGCCACGTAAACAACGGCTTTTGCATACCGGGGCATACTTTTGACCAGCCAATAAATTCCGGAGCCTACGGCAACACAAAGTGAGGGAATCATCATAAACAGCCGGGTGGCATGATAGGCCCCATCGTAAGTTAGGGCTGAAGGAAGAGGTGCCAATAACAGCCAAACCAGCCAAAGATATTGTTTTTGTTTTACCAAATAAATTAGTCCCAAAGCCAAAAACGGAGCAAATACAGGCAGCAACTCACCTATATACTGGAGACTTTGTCTGGCGGTGTTATCGCCTCTGATAAACAAAAACTCAGGAGAAAACGCGGAAAGATAGTTGGAATATATTCTGGTGGCAATAAACACGGGACGATTGGAAAATAGCCTTTCTAGCGGGCTTTTCGAATCGGTGCGATAGCGGGTTAACTGATCGATTATCTCGGGGTTACTAAATAATCCGACTTTACCAAACCTTTCTGCCGCCTGACCCGACAACAGGCTTAGGCCAAAAGGAACCAGGACGATCAATAACAGAAATGAAGTCTTAGGCAACTTGGGGCGGTAGAGTACGGTTAAGGCTAACAACCAAAGCGGTGTAAAAAGAGAAGCCGTGCTGTAAATGTAGGGAGTGAGAAAAAACAAAAGTAATGAAACAAAATAGCGCTGTTTAATAAATAGAAGTGTGCCTAAGAGGATAAAGTCTAAAAGCAGCACTGATTCAAATGCGGCCCGGGAATACAGAATGTGCCAGGGAAGAATGGCCAGAATTATCGACGATAGCAAGGCAACAGATCGATTTTTGGAAACCTGATAAACCAGGAGAAACAAAATCAGAGGGGCGACAGCGCCCAAAATGACTTCAGGAAGTCTGACTCCCAGTTCGGTGTTGCCGAAGATGGAAATGGTGGGCACCGTGTAGTACATGAGCATCGGGGTGCGCCATTCGGACAATGAGTGAATATAGGTCGGGAACAGCTGGCCATAAAGATCCCGGCCGGTATGCAGAAGCGAAAAGGCCTGGTAACCTACGTCAATTTCATCCCCGAATAACTCCGGCGGAAGCGAAGAAATTGAGAAACCCCGTACCAGAAGAGAGACGACGGTTAACAGGCTCAAAATAAGTCCCATGTGGATCTATTATAATGGTAGGTATGGTATCGGTGATAGTGGTCTCATACAACACCCGGGAAATTACTCTGGAGTGCCTGGAGAAACTGCATGAGTCAACCGGAGTGGAAATGGAAGTAATCGTGGTGGACAACGATTCCCGCGACAGGTCGGTGGAGGCAATAAAAAAGAGGTTCCCCAAAGTGACTATTGTATTAAATCGCCAGAATACCGGGTTTGGGGTGGCCAATAACCAAGGCATGAGTCTGGCCAAAGGAGACAAAATATTACTTCTAAACAGCGACTGTTTTGTGACCCCGACCACAATTTCCACTTTGGAAAAGGCAATGCAGGCAATTTCGGATACAAGTGTGGTGGGGTGCCGACTGTTAAATAAAGACGGAAGCCTGCAGCCGTCTTACGGATACTTTCCAACCTTGTTAAGAATTTTCAGTCTGATGTTTTTTATTGATAACCTGCCCGTGGCCCGTAAATTTTTTAAATCGATTCACGTCAGAGATGTGAGTAGGTACCAAAGAGTGGCTGAAGTTGACTGGGTAATGGGAGCGCTGGTCTTATTAAACAAGAAAGTTTGGGAGAGAGCAGGAGGGTTTGATGAAAATTATTTCATGTATGGAGAAGAGGTAGAGTGGATGTACAGAATAAAACAAGCCGGTTTTACCATCAGGTACATCCCCCAGGCTGAGGCGACGCATTTGGGAGGGGCCAGCTCGCCTGATATGTCGCCTGCAATTGTGGGTGAGATTAAAGGCTGGAAGTATTGGTTTTCGAAGTACCACCAGGGATGGCAACAACTGGTGTTGCCGGTGGTGGTAACTTTGGGTTGTATATTGAGAATAATACTTAAGCCGAAGCTGGCTAAGTTTTATCTACAGGCAATATTTAAAGTATGGTGAAAATGAATTTGTGGAAATTTGTCGGATATATCTTTTATTTGATTGCCATTTTATGTCTGTCACTGGGAGTTATCTTAATACTAATGCCGATGAAAAGCGTTTCAGTCTGGGGAGGGTGGGTGCTGACTGGGGCTGGAATAATTTTTTTTGTAATTGGTGCCGGACTTATCAAAAAAAAGTTATGGGCACTTGTTTTGGCTACAATGTATGAGATATGGATTGTGCCGGCGGCACTAAAAACAATTTCTTTAAGACTGGAAAGGGACTATTTTATTGATACATTAAAAAATCCAAACCAGATTATGGACCTGCTGATGTTAGTTGTGGCGGTATTAACAGGAATATTGTGGAGACAATACTTTAAAAGGAGAAAACAAAATCAAAACGGGATGTCTTCGGTCTGAGGGTGGGCCAATTTTTCTCCCAGGTGACGGTATTTGCACCACAGACAATCTGGGTTCTCTGGCGGGGTGGGACCGGATAACAAATCACTAACTTTGATCATAAATTCATAAAAGGGTTTTAAATCGGGTTCAATTTCCACCCAGGTGGGAGGAAAATCCAAAATTGCCCGGCCGTTTTCAAACTTCACGGTGTCCGGATACATGAGAATCAAACCGGTTTGGGAAACCTGTTTGGACTGGCCTTTGGCCGGATTTTCCAGAGCGTATTTGTAAGTCAGCAGCTGGGATTGATATTTGGCGGCCTTATCTTCCGAAGGCTGACTGATCTTAAAATCCACCACTAAATAACTCCCATCATTGAGTTTGACCAATAAATCGTATTTACCTTTCAAGTAAATCTGAGTCCCGGGAACAGGTTTTGATTCCAGCCAGCCTTCCTGACTTTCAACCATGCCATCGGGAAGACTGGGAGAAAGCAGGCGCAAATTTTCACCGACCAATGAGCCCTGAAGACGGCTGTTGATGGCTCCAAACACGCCGGGCATGGGGGAGCTGGGGCGGGGAATGCCGTATTTTATTTTTAAAACAAAACAGTGTTTACATTCTTCGTAGAGATAGGCAAAGTCGGAAGGTGAGAGTTTATACATATCTCACAGTATAATAACACTGGAAAGCACAGGTATGTTTTCATTAAACAGGATGAAGCTGGTTAGGATGATGAGTGAGCAGAAGCCTCTCACTACAGGAAAATCGATTGTTTTTATTATCCTGATTGGGTTTTTAGTTTATTCGAACGGATTATTAAATGCTTTTGTGGGTGACGATCTGTATCAAGTTGTAGATAACATATTCATCCGATCTTTGAAAAACGTTCCCTTCTTTTTTACCGGGAGCACTTTTTTTAACGGAGCCTCACAAAGTTTTAATGGTATTTATTACAAGCCGATATTGAGTACTTTTTTTGCCTTAATCTATTTCATAGCCGGCCCAGCTCCATTTGTTTTCCACCTGGCTCAGTTATTGGTTCACATGGCAAATTCTATATTGCTGTTTTTGTTATTTAAACAGCATTTTAAAAATATACAGGCTTTGGTGCTTTCAATTGTTTTTTTAGTGCACCCGATTAACAGTGAAGCTGTTTTGTACATTTCTGATACTCAAGAGGTGCTTTTTCTTTTCTTTGGATTATTAACTCTAAAGATTCTTACAAGTTTTCATTCTAAGAAAGCGATTTTTTTATCCGGCGTATTTGTATTTTTGTCGTTACTTTCAAAGGAATCCGGTATTCTTTTTATTCCGGTGTCGGTAATTTACGTATTTCTCTTTAGAAAAAACCAGCTATTTAAATGGTTGGCCGTGGTAATACCAGTGATTGGTGCATATTTTATACTACGAATAAATGCGATAGGGATTATCGCAAATTCAACACCAGTTGCTCCGATCGAAAAACTTCCCCTGCTAACAAGATTGCATCATGTGCCAGAAATTATTGCCTTTTATTTAAAAACATTTCTCTTTCCGATAAATCTGTCATTTTCGTATCATTGGACGTATC
>MEXR01000057.1:0-2453 GCA_001773775.1 Candidatus Amesbacteria bacterium RIFOXYB1_FULL_44_23
CCCCGGGGAGTCGGCGTTATAGATAATCGTGCCATTGGGTTTTAGATGACCCAGGAATTTTAAATAGCTTTCAAGCATGTGATCGTATGAGCCAAAATATTCAGGGTGGTCGTATTCAACTAAAGTGAGAATGATGACGTCAGACATGTAGGTGGCGAAGTTGTCATGAAATTCGTCAGCTTCGCTGACAAAGTATTTTGATTTACCGATACGGACATTGTTGTGCCAATCTTTGACGGTGGCGCCTATTTCAACGGTAGGATCAAAGTTAGCTTTTTCGAGCAATAGACCAACCAGTGCCGTGGTGGTAGATTTTCCGTGAGTGCCGGCAACACAGATGAGATATTTATTCCGGTGGAGGTGGGTGCCTAAGAAGTCCTGCCATTTGGACAGAATTCCCTGGGCTCTGGCCTGTTCGATTTCCGGGTGGGTATTATTTTGGTAGAAAATAGCCGGAGTAACACAAAGCAGGTCAATATTTTTGAGATGATCCGGAGAATGTCCTGAATACAAATGGAGATCTTTTACTGTTGATTTAACGTGGGAGAGATAGGGAGAGTCTAGATTAAGGTCGCAGCCTGAGATTTGGTAGCCTTGGGCGGCAGCAATTTGGGCTACGGCTGACATGCCAGATCCGGCTATGCCCATAAAGTGAATATGTTTAGGGGTCACGGTCATATTATACAGTGCCGATTGTTTATGGCTCGGTTATAATGAGCTGGTGCATTTCTATTTAGGACTACTGCTTCTGGGTTTTGGGGTGACTTTTGGACTGATGGTGCCGTTTATAAATTTCCTGTTTAAGATGAAATTTACCCGGAAAAATGAGTCCGGTGAAATTCGAAAGGGAGCTCCGCCGGCGTATTACAAAATTAAGGAAATGCAGGCCAGTAAGCCGATGTTGGTTACGGGGGGCGGAATTTTGGTGTCACTTGTGGTAATGGTGATTTTTGCAGTTATGTCAGGGGTAATGTCTGCTCAGGGGAGACTTTTTTCCGGACATCCGTTCTGGGGGGAATTAGCTATGATTTTTTTCACTTTCATAGGATTTGGACTGCTGGGCCTATATGACGATTTAATCAAGATTTTTGGATTTGCCAAAACAGGGTTTTTTGGATTACGAATGAGACACAAATTTATGATTCAGTGGATTTTGGCAACGGTTGCGGCGGGAATATTGTATTGGTGGCTGGGAATAGACATTTTGAATATCCCAGGATTGGGGTATTTTGATTTGGGGATACTAATGATACCGATGGCGGCTTTTCTGATCGTGACATTTGCCAATGCGTTTGATATTACAGACGGGCTGGACGGGTTGTCGTGCGGGCTACTGATGATTTGTCTTCTGGCATTTTGGATGATATCTTTACGGGACCTGGATCACATACTGCTTTTGTTTATCGCGGTCTGGGTGGGGTCGCTTCTGGCTTACCTGTTTTTTAATGTATACCCGGCCAGAATAATGCTGGGAAATGTGGGAGGTCTGGCGTTTGGAGCTACACTTGCTGTGATCGGACTGTTATCCGGAAAGACGGTGGCCCTTTTGGTGATAGGGGGGATTTTTTTGGCGGAAGGCGCAACCAGTATGCTGCAACTTCTGTCCAAAAAATTTATGAAAAGAAGATTATTTCCAATTGCTCCGTTGCATCATTGGTTGCAACTGGTGGGTTGGGAAGAACCAAAAATCGTGGCCAGAGCTTGGTTGGCGGGTTTGATACTGGCGATTTTTGGGGTATGGCTGGCTGTCCTTTGACGAAGGCAGGCTAATCGAAAACTTGAATTTATCTGTAAAATAAGAAGATTGTGAGACAAGCTAAAAATTTTCTGCATTTAATGAAAGCCGTGTATTGGGCTGTTAGATGTGGATGGCCAGGAAAGAAGTTGAAGGTGATCGGGGTGACCGGAACTGACGGCAAGACCACTACCTGTACATTAATATATGAGATGCTGAAGTTGGCCGGATTTAAGGTGGGAATGGTGACGACTGTCGGAGTGAAGTATAAATCACTGTCGTCAGAAGTGGAGTTTGAGAAAGGACTACACAGTACGAATCCGGGTGCGGAAATACTTCAACCGCTACTGAAAAAAATGAAAGATGAGGGAGTGACACATATAGTACTGGAAGTAACCTCACACGGTCTGGACCAAAACAGGGTCTGGGGTATTGATTTTTGCATTGGGGTTTTGACTAATATTACTCACGAGCATTTGGACTATCACAAGAATTTTGACAACTACAAACAGGCAAAAATGAAATTGTTTGCGAAGGTGAAACATTGTGTTTTAAACCGGGACGATCCCAGTTATGAATTTTTTAAAAGCAAGGTAGAGGCTAAATCAGAAGTGATTGGATACACGAAAACTAAAATAAAAGATATCAGCCATGCTTTAGCGGGCGATTACAATAAATATAATATCGCAGCGGCTGTAGAGGTGGCGAGAATACTTAA
>MEXR01000057.1:2590-8623 GCA_001773775.1 Candidatus Amesbacteria bacterium RIFOXYB1_FULL_44_23
AGCGGCCAGGTTGGCTGATGTGGTAATTGTGACGTCGGATGACACCAGGAGTGAATCCCAAGACGATATTTATGATCAAATTGCTAAGGGGTTTAAGGGGCAGGATGTAAAACTAAACACAAAGATATTTAAGGAAAATGATCGCAGACAGGCGATTTCAAAGGCGATAGGAATGGCAAAAGCCGGTGATGTGGTGATACTGGCCGGAAAAGGGCATGAGAAATCGATACTGTTGGGAAAAATCGAATATCCATGGTCTGATGTGTCGGTGGCCAAGGAAGAAATTGACAAAAAGTATAAGGCATGAAATAGTATGGAGACTATGGAAGAAGTTGATAAGCTGTTGTTAAAGGATGAATTTATTGCCAAACTTAAGGAGATTGGAGTGACGGATGAAGAATGCGAAATCTTGTATACAGAACTAAAAGTTGATTTCTTTAGGAGAGTACTGGGATTGGCCGTAAAAAAACTTCCGCAAGAGGAAGTGGTACAGGCTTTAGGGAAGGATGAATTTTCTGATGAAGAACTACCAGAAATGTTTAGAAAAATAGGTGATTTGGTGACTGCAAAGGCAGATCAATTGGACATGAAAGAAATCTTTATCGAGGCAGCTCGACAAGCACACACTGAAATGGGTGGAAAATTAGCCGATCCTGTTGCATAATTACAGATATGGCGGATCTATCAGACTTGGAATTGAAATACGCCGATGGTTATATAGGTAAACCCGAAAACTTGCAGCGGCTTGCTCAAGAAGCCGAAAAAAAAAGAAAATATGATGCCTGGTTGGCTGGGGCGTGGGTCCTGCTTGGTCAATTGGGGGCTGTGGCCTTACTTGAGGTCGGGGCGGAACTTATGGGTAAATCTTTTGGGGTTGAGGGAAGAGTGTTAGCGGCTGCGATTGGGAGTATTCCCGGGGCTGTGCTAGGTTTGGAGCAATATGTATACAGTTCAGACCGGGCAAAAAATTTGGCTCGCTTTTTGCCTAGACGTAAGTAAATCGATGTGATAAGGTTTCTCTGCCGTGAAGAAAAAAGTACGACTACTGATATTTGATTTTAAAGAATTCCTGGATGCGTGGAGGCAATTTTTGTGGACCAGGGGATATCGGGTGTTTGTGAAGTTTGAGGCTGGAAAAAGATTAATAGCCTCGATTTTATACCGGCAAAGAGGAAGATTTGCCAGACCATTTGTACATTCAGCCATGGGGGGAATTGTGGCCATGGCGGTAACGCTAGCCCCAGTGTTGGCTTCGTCTTTTCCGGGAGTAGAACCAGAATTATCTCAGGACCTGGTTCCGGCTGCTCAAGTACTGGAAATTGACTATGATGAAACTTCGACTCAGGTGTCAGATAAGGTACGGGACAGAGTGGAAGAGTATGTAGTTAAAGTGGGTGATACAGTTTCGGCCATTGCGGACAAATTCGGAGTGTCTCGAGACACTGTGAGATGGGAAAATAATCTGGCTTCAGTAAATGCCATAAAACCAGGACAGACACTGCGAATCTTGCCGGTTACCGGAGTGCGGCATAAAGTTGGCCGGGGAGAGACTGTGTATACGATTGCCAAGAAATACGGGGCGAACGCTCAAGCCATAGTTGATTTTCCGTTTAACACTTTTTCTGACAATGAGACGTTTGCTTTGGCTGTAGGCCAGGATTTGATTGTGCCGGACGGTGAAAAACCAAACGAAGTATTGTGGTCACCGCCGAAGTATGTAGCTCAGAACACGCCAAACGCTGGTTCAGTTACCGGATCGGGACAATTTGTATGGCCAATCGGAGGTCGAATAACACAAAGATTTGCCTGGTACCATCGGGGAGTGGATATTGCTACTTCCATGGGAACTCCGGTACTGGCGGCTGATTCGGGAACGGTACAAGTAGCGGGGTGGCCGGATAATTCAGGTTACGGTAACAGGGTTGTGATTAATCACGGGAACGGGTACGTAACCTGGTATGCACATCTGTCTAGGGTCTCAGTTAGCGTAGGTCAGGCAGTATCTAGAGGTCAGCAGATCGGACTTGAGGGTTCTACAGGACGATCGACGGGACCACATTTGCACTTTGAGATCAGAAAGAACGGTGTGTTCCAAAACCCACTAAATTATCTGAAGTAAGGTAAATGGAGAGTTTGAGAACGTTTTTTAAAATATTTGAAGAAAATGGGGGCGTGTAGGGCGATTTGAAGGTTAAATTAAGAGCGGTTCTAGTAAGGGAACCTTGAAAAATACCATGGGAGTTATACACTAATAACTTATATTTGTTTGGATTATCAAACGGGAAATTGTTTGGTAAAATAGAATACTTGCGGGCCCGTCGTTCACCGGTAGGATGAGTCTATGGCATAGACTAGAAAGGGGTTCAATTCCCCTCGGGTCCACAAAAGAGAATAGGGATGAGAAGATCAAAAGTCAAAATAGTAGTTGAAGCGTTGAAGTGGCTGTTGAAGTAGGAAATGGTGGACTCAGCCGGAATCGAACCGGCGACAGGTCGATGCGAACGACCCGGTATACCACTTACCTATGAGCCCTAACTGAAGCAATTTTACCAGAGTTTGAGTTAATCTAGGTTGGCTGAGAGATTTTAGCGTGTGTGAGTTTATGGAGCCGGGACAGCTGTCGGAGCAGGGGAAGCTTGAGGCGCTGGGGTGGTGGTAACCTGCGGACCTAGATCAGAGGGAAGATTCAAGGGTGGGTTTACTTTAGGGGAAGGAAGGGCTTTGGGGGCTTCCAACTCTGATTTGACTGGCTGGGAAGGGACGGCTGTTTGGGCTCCGATTAGTTTGGACAGGTCTTCCAGCTCGCCCTGAGCTTTTAGGAAGTCCGGGGTGGTCTTGTCGATTAAGTTAACCACATTTTGCATGGCTAAGTAGGCATTCTGATAATCCTTTTTCTCTTTGTAGGCAGCTGACATATTGTAGTAGGCATTGGCGTAGTTGGGTTTGAGGTCGGCTGCTTGCTGGAAGAGTCTAATGGCCTCATCATAGTTCTTGCGGGCGTAGAAGATGCCACCTAAGGAGATTCGAAGGTTGGGATTAGTAGGATCTAAGAGAACAGCCTGGCGATATGAGGCCACTGACCACTCATCGGCACCTTGGGCGAAGTTAAGCAGGTTTTGATAAATGCCGGCCAGATTTTCGACGTTAGTGACTTTGGTAGGATTCAGGGTGACGGCATTTTTAGCTTCACGGATGGCCTGTTGAACCAATTGGGTGATGGTATTTCTCTCTTCAGCCGTCAGGTCTTTTTTGGAAGCAGCAGAGTTGGCCAGTAGAAGGTTGGTTTGGGAAGCGGCCACCCGATATGAATCTTTAAGATTGTTGGCGCGGATTGCGGAGTAGATAAGATCGTAGGTGTTTTTACCCTGGTTTTGGGCGGCAGCAGTCAATGCTTTCTGGAAGAGGATCTCGGCGTAGTAGGCTTTAGCAAAAACTATTGAACCGGGAATGGCCAATGCCAAGCTGAGTACTAAAAATACCCAAGGAAGGATGGGGGTGCGGACTCCGGACTCGGAGGCGGCAACGATATCGATGTTGGCTTCGTGGACCATCGAGGATCCGGTAAGCTTTAGAGCGGCGACGGTTACAATCATGAGTGTAAAGAGCAGGAAGTAGGCAGTTATAGTTGGAGGCAGGAAGAACATGGAGACTAAGATTAGTAGGGCCGAGATTAAGCTGGACAGAGCAGGGATGTGGAGAGCTGATTCAGAGGAGGATTTGGCGACTTTAGCCAGAAGAGATGCAACTTTAATCACCAGGAAGGAAATGGCCAACAGTCCCAGAAGCCCGACAGTTGCCAGTGTTTGAAGATAGAAATTGCTGCTGCTAGTGAATCTGACAGCCCAGTTTTGAGTCAAGTTGTAGCTTACTGGTCTGAAGCGGGTGAAGTCCATCAGATATGTGCCAGGGCCAGTTCCCAACAGAGGGGAGATTTTTAGTGATTCCATGGCGATACTCCAGCTGGTTGATTGGGGAAGGAAGATTGGGCGGTTGGCCGGGATTCTGAATACGCGATATGCGATCATGCCTGAAGCCACAATGAACAGAAGAGCAGCAATTGAGAGGCCGAGGGTTTTAGATGAGTTTTCTTTTTGTTTGACAATGAAGACTGCCAACAAAGGTAGTAAGACGATGAGTAAGGTAAAGGTAGACAACGGATTGGCCGAGGGAGACCATAGTGGGTTCTGAAAGGCTGCCCAAGGCAAGATTTTGCCCATAAGTCCGGTATTCCAAAGGATGGTGAGAACAGAGAGAAGCGAGAATGAGGCCAGGGTGGTGTTTAGTAATAGATCCAATTGTTTTTTGGTGCGAACTAAATCAACTGAGGAGAAGAAATAGATACATAAAGCGACAATGGTACCGGTGTTTCCTGGGTCAATGAGTGCTTCCGTGCGATTGGGGGTTTGGGCGATGGTAGAGACAATCCAGGAAGCAACTATGGCCAAAAGCGGTAGAGTGAAGGGATTTCTAATAATTCTGACCTTACGTTCTAATACTGAAGAGACGGCCCAAATAAGCAGTAAAACAGTGGAGGAGATAATCAACAGGTACTGCTTGTTGTATTCATAGAACTCGGAGGTTATAGGCAGGAAGAACAAAGGAAGAATGAAGGTAGTGCCGATTAGTATCGCAAAGCCAATTTTTTGTAGCATTGAAGATTTCATAATATGAATTCTAATGTAATGATTTAAAAGGCCAACGTCAAGGACCTAATTGGCTTGGGTCAGACCTATTGCGCAATAGGTCTGACCATGCTAGTCTAGGGATATGCCGGTCAAAAATAGGGTCAAAGTTTATCAAGTTGGTGGAGTGTACCATATATATAGTAGGGGAATTGAGGGACGGGAGGTGTTTAGGTCAGATGAGGACTACCTAGTGTTTGTGAGCTTACTTAAGAGGTATTTGCATAATCCAACCGAAGAGGAAACGTCCAGATTTGATAAGGAACGGCCATATATTAGGAGGCACAAGCAGGAAATGAATTTGCATAACGACCTGAAACTGCTGGCATATTGTTTACTACCTGATCACTTTCATCTAATAGCAAAGCAGGAGAGCATTGATGGAATTACCAAACTAACCAGACGACTGCTAACTTATTACGTAATGTGGTTTAACAAGAAATACAAAAGGCAGGGGGTCTTGTTTGAAAGTGTATATAAGGCGGTCTTGGTTCCGACTGATTCAAAACTGTTAGCGCTGTCTCGCTACATTCATCTCAACCCGGCTCCCCGGGTAGTAAAGCGCTTTGGACCAGTAGAGACGGTTGCAGCGAGTACGCCAGAGTACTATCCATATTCGAGCTATCAATATTACCTGGGAGGTAAAAAGGAGGATTGGTTGAATACTGAAGTGGTGTTAGAAGAAATGGGACGTTTGATGCCGGAGAAGGGGTATCGACAGTTTGTTGAAGAGGGCGGAGAACAAGATTTACAAGAAATCGCAGATCTGATATTGGAATGAAGCGGTGAGTTATTGAAGTTGAGCAAAGTGATATATATTGATGTATTACTTCAAAATGTAGAGAGACACCACCAGGGAAAGGCAAAAACCACAGATTAGAGAAATCAAAGAAATGAGCGCAATGATCATAAATGAGGGACGAGGGGGTGAATAAGAGGATCTGGATGGGTTAGTGGAGGTTGGGAAATGAGTGGTTTGAGTCGGGGTGTCAGTGTCGAGATCTTCCAGGAGGTGGACAAGATTAGCGGTTGAAGAGGGCTGATCCGGTTGGGGGTTTTGAATTTCCACGGATGGAATCGGATGTGGGTTGGAATAACTAGGTGGGGTGACCGAAACGGGAATTGGTTGTGATTGGGGTGGAGTGGGGGTGGAGATGTAGGGAGAAACCGGTTGACTATAGGGTTGAGATGGCCAGGGACTCGGCTCATGTTTTTCAGGAGTTTGAACCGGCGTTGGTACAACTTCATGGGGGATAAATTGAGGGGGCGGACTTTGTTGGTATGGAGGTGGAGCGGGGTAATAAGGGGGTGGAGCGACTGTTGGGAGGGGGGTGGTTATTTCAGGCGGCGC
>MEXR01000057.1:8632-26454 GCA_001773775.1 Candidatus Amesbacteria bacterium RIFOXYB1_FULL_44_23
TGGGGGAAAGATATTTTGAGTGGCGCAATAATCGAAAAATTTCTTAAGTGACGAGACCCGTCGTTTGGCGGTGGCGGTGGGGGTGTTTTGCAACAAAAAGTTTTCGTACTGGGTTATAAATTCGGGGGCAATTAATTGAGGAAGGGTATTGGGGGCAATTGGTAAATGATGATGCTGGGTGATGTAAGCGAAAAATAATCGCAGATCTGATAAATAATTTTTTATGGTGTTAACGGACGTGGTTTGGAGAACAATGTATTTTTTGAACTCCTGAATGTAATATTGCGAGTAGTCCATATTTAGCTTCGTTACACAAGCTAATCATAGCTTCTTACACTAAAAATACAAGAGGATATTTGAAAATGTATCGTAGTGAAAAATATTCAAAAAATATGAAGTAAAAACAGTTACTTTACCGAATTTAATGGTTTTCAAAGCATTAAATTGCACTATTTTCGACACAGTACGATAATACTAAAGGATATTGCTTTTTATGCGTTGGCAAATGACATGATTAGTTTGCCAGAAAAAATTATAGAACTTATTTACTGATGTTCTGCGAATTGATTGAAAATAGCAAAATTTATTTTGATTTGGCAAATTGGTCATTTTTCTAAATATAGGATAGTGTATTAGCAAATATATTTTTTTTGACTTCGGGTGTATTTAGCACCCGTATTTTGACTGATGGAAGTTTCACTTAAGGTAAATTATAATGTCTATAGAGGTGCTTATGACAACAATAAGTAATGTAATCGAGGCTAAATACACTCCGAGTGAGATTGAGGGGAAATGGGTTGAGAAGTGGAGTAAGGAAAAATTGTATGAAGTTACCGAAGATTCACAAAAACCTAAGAGTTATGTATTGATAGAGTTTCCTTACCCTTCTGGTGACAGGTTGCATGTGGGACATGCCCGGAGTTATTCGTGCCTGGATGCTGTAGCTAGGTTGCGAAGAATGAAGGGAATGAACGTATTGTATCCGATGGGTTGGGATGCTTTTGGCCTGCCGGCTGAGAATTACGCGATCAAAACAGGCGTGCATCCATCAGTGACCACGAAGCAAAACATTGATCATGCCAAAAAACAGGCAATGGCTTGGGGTTTATCGTTTGATTGGACGAGAGAGGTAAATACGACTGATCCAGATTATTATAGATGGACACAGTGGATATTCATAAAATTGTTTGAAAAAGGTTTAGCATACAAGGAAGAGATTACGGTCAATTGGTGTCCGTCATGCAAAACTAACCTGGCAAACGAAGAAGTGGTGGATGGAAAATGTGAGAGATGCGGAGCTGAAACCGAGAGAAGAAAGCAGGCACAATGGCTGCTGCGAATAACGGCATACGCAGACAGGCTGCTGGAGGATTTGAATACAGTGAATTTCCGTGAGGATATTGCGGCTCAGCAGATTAACTGGATTGGCAAAAAGGCTGGAATTAATATCAGGTATAAAGTTCAGGGAGCAAGGTTCAAAAATCAAGAAATTGAGGTGTTTACCACCAGGCCAGATACAAACTTCGGGGCGACGTTTGTGGTACTGGCGCCTGAGCACGATCTAGTTGCCCAGGTGGCCAAGACGAGTGTGAAGGTGAGAAACTATGTTAAAACGGCATTGGACAAGTCGGAACGGGAGCGTCAAATGGAGGGGAAGAAAAAAACTGGCGTGTTTTTGGGGCTGTACGCCATAAACGATTTAACCGGTGACCAGATGCCAATTTATGTGTCAGATTTTGTATTGTCCGGATTTGGTACCGGAGCTGTGGTGGGAGTTCCCGGCCACGATGTGCGGGATTTCGAGTTCGCTCAGGCCATGAAACTTCCGATTAGGCGGGTAGTGGTAGGTAATGATGGAGACACGACTGAAATTACCAAAATTGAGCAAGTGCAGGAGGAGGAAGGAATAATGGTTAATTCAGGTTTTCTGGACGGCCTGGATATTCATGAGGCTACGGTTAGGGTGATGGATTATATGGAAGAGAAGGGCCTAGGAAAGCGAGCCAGTTCGTACCACCTGAGGGATTGGATATTTTCAAGGCAGCATTATTGGGGAGAGCCTATTCCGATGGTGCATTGCAGCAAATGTGGGTGGGTGCCGGTGCCTGAAGAGCAACTACCGGTAAAGTTGCCTCAGGTTGAAAAATATCAGCCGTCAGGGACGGGTCAGTCGCCTCTGGCGACAATTTCTGAGTGGGTCAATACAACTTGTCCGGCGTGTGGAGGCAAGGCTACCAGGGAGACCGATACCATGCCTAACTGGGCAGGATCCAGTTGGTACTTTTTGAGATACTGCGATCCTTTAAATAATAAGGTTCTGGGTGATAAGGAAAAATTAGCTTATTGGTTGCCCGTGGACTGGTATAACGGCGGAATGGAGCATACGACACTGCATTTGTTGTATAGCCGATTCTGGCACAAGTTTCTGTATGACTTGGGAATTGTGCCCACTGCGGAGCCATATGCCAGAAGAACTTCTCATGGAGTGGTATTGGGACCGGATGGAAAGAAGATGAGTAAATCAAAGGGAAACGTAATAAATCCGGATGAAGTAGTGAGCAAATACGGGGCAGACACTTTAAGAATGTACGAAATGTTTATTGGGCCATTTGAGCAGTCGGTCGCTTGGAGTTGGGAGAGTGTAGAGGGTGTATTTAGGTTCATGAAAAGAGTTTGGACCCTAATTACTTCACAGGAAACCAATATGGTTACACAGTCCAGCGGAGAAGCTGTGAGAAGGTTACACGCGCTGAATAAAAAAATCGAGAATGATCTGGAGGGAATGAAATTTAACACGGCTGTCGCAGCCATGATGGAGTTCTTAAATTGGTGGACCGATCACAAATCAGAACTGGGCAAGGCTGAGATAGAGAAATTTGTGTTGCTGCTGGCGCCCATGGCTCCGTTTATATCAGAAGAGTTGTATCAGCGCTTAAGAGGTCCGAGTGATAAATTTAGCTCTGTTCATACTCAGTCGTGGCCAAAATATGAGGTTGAGTTTGAGAGAGATCAAGAAGTGACCATGGTGGTACAAGTAGACGGAAGGGTAAGAGCAAAAATAACCACTAAGGCGTCAGCAGAGAGGACAGAAATTGAAAAATTAGCCTTGGAACAAGAGAATGTTAAAAAGTATCTTGACGGTAAAAAATACAGAGTGGTATTTGTCCCAGGGAAAGTAGTAAGCTTTATTGTGGAGTGAACGCAGAAGGAAAATGGCCAGTAATAGGTTTGCTGGTGGGACTGGTGCTGTTAGGAGCAGGGGTGTTTGTGTGGAAGACTGAAAATGAACCTGAGATTGAAGTAATTAAAGGAGCAAGTGTTGAGTCGAATCCGGGTACTTCACAGAAGCTGTTGGTAATAGACGTTGAGGGAGCAGTGTTACGTCCGGGAGTTTATGAGCTAAAAGAAGGAAGCAGAATATCGGATGCGTTAAATATTGCCGAAGGCTTGGCTGCAGATGCGGATGTAAAATGGGTGGAACGGAGTATAAATAAGGCTCAGGTATTAACTGATGGGTATAAATTATATATTCCACGAATAGGAGAAAATAGTGTAACTGAGGCTAATGTAACTAGTGTATCGAATATAATTAGTATAAATTCGGGATCTGTTGACCAGTTGGAAAAGTTACCCGGGGTGGGGCCGGTCACGGCGGGGAAAATAATTGGCGGAAGGCCGTTTGGAAAATTGGAGGAACTGACTGAAAAGAAAATTGTGGGAAAAAAAGTTTTTGAACAGATAAAACCTTTGATATCACTTTAGACATGAGATTTTTGATTTTGGGACTGGTGGGATTGATGGTGATAATCAGAGTGGCCGGGCATAGCTTGATATCAGAAAGAATTGAAGTGGGGGATGAAGTGAAGCTAAACACTGTGGTTTGGGAGGTAAGGTCCGGAGGCTGGGTCAAGATGTTGGGAATGTGGTGGAAGCTAGAAACCGGTGAGAGCGTGACAGCTGGCGACAGGATCAAGGCGGTTGGCAACATAAAGGCTAAACTGATAAGGAACTCGCAAGTTGAAATAGTGTCACAGCATCGCAGTCTGATTATAGTTCCGGGTGTTGGTAGGTGGTTTTCTGGCCTTAATGAAGCCCGAATGTTGATTGATAAAAAGATCAGCAGGTGGTTTGTTGGCGATGTCGGGGCTCTAATAAGCGGGATACTGCTTGGAGGAAGCGGGCAACTATCTGTCGAGATGGCTGAGGCGTTTAGGAAAACCGGGCTGATGCATGTGGTGGCCGCGTCAGGTTACAACGTGGTGGTGGTGGCAGGTTGGGTGATGAGCTGGTGGCAGAGGTGGTTGAATCGACGTCTGGCGATCTGGTTTGGTATCTTAAGTATATGTTTGTATGCTTTACTAGCCGGAATGTCGACTCCGGTGATTCGAGCGGCAATAATGGCTAGTATATCCTTGGCCGGACTGTATTGGGGAAGAAAATCAGACGGCGGATGGTTACTGATTTGGACGGGGCTGATTATGTTACTAGTTAGGCCGGATTGGTGGTATGACGTGGGGTGGCAACTTTCAGTGGCGGCAACGGCGGGACTTATAATGTTTACCGGTCAACCAGAAATTATAACTATAAGTCTAGAACGTCAGCACCGGGGAATAGCTGAAGAGTGGTTGGGAAATTTGCAGACGACACTGGCGGCTCAACTTTTAACCGCCCCACTAATTTTACATTACTTTGGTCAAATGGGTGTTTGGTCACCGGCGGTTAATATGTTGGCGTTGTGGACGATTCCACTATTAATGGAAATGGGGGCGGTAGTATTGGTGGGCGGTTTGATTTGGGATCCGATTGGTCAATTGGGAGCAATGGTAATGTGGCCACTGGCTTCATATGTATTATTAATTGTGACTTGGGGAGCGGGTTGGCCAGGGTCTGGATGGCAGGTGGGCAACTTGGGGTGGGGATGGGTGGGGGTTTATTATGCGCTGGTGGGCACCAGTTGGTGGCTACTGATGAAGAAAAAGAAACAATGAGCGCAGTTTCAGGTAAGATAATCTGGTGAAGGGGCTAATTTGGTTGGGATTGGCGGCCATAACGGTGTGGATGGCTGTGCTGGTGATCCCTGACGACAATTTACATGTGGTGTTTTGTGACGTGGGACAAGGCGATGCGATACTGATATTGAAAGGAACCAGACAGATATTGATTGATACAGGTCCAGGCAAACGAATACTGGATTGTTTGAGTGAGAAGATGCCATTTTATGATAAGAATCTGGAAGTAATGGTGATCTCTCACGATCAGTCTGATCATGCCGGGGGAATGAAATATGTTATTGAAAGTTATAATGTGACTCATATTGAACGGATGCTAAGGCAGGGAGACGAGATAAGTTTGGGAGAACTGAAGGTGAAAGTATTGTCGCCGGAAAACCGGGTGCTGGGAACTAGTACTGAGTCTGACAAAAACGAATTGGCGATTGTGAGCCTGGTAAGCTGGAGAGAGTTTGATGCACTACTGACTGCCGACGCATCGACCAAGAATTACCCGGCAATGGAAGGAGTTGAGGTTGTGAAGGTGCCTCATCATGGGAGTAAGACTGATTTAGAACCTGGGTGGTGGCAGGCGGTCAAGCCGGCTCTGGCGGTGGTGTCGGTGGGCAAGGATAATCGATTCGGCCATCCGACAGCTGAGGCTCTACAAGCCATTGAGGCTTCCGGAGCAAGGATTTTACGAACTGATCTCATGGGAACAATCGAAGTGGTTTCAGATGGGGTAAAATGGTGGGTGAAATGAGAATAGGTATCGATGCATCGCGGGCATTTGTGAAGAACCCGACCGGAACTGAAAGATACGCTTGTGAGGTGATCACCAGAATTTTGAGGCTGCCTGAAGCTAGAAATCACACTTGGGTTTTGTATGTGAAACCCGGTCAGATGCAATCTATTGCCGAGGCTGATTTTAAACGGATGTCACAGGTTAAGGTTAAAGTAATTCCTTTAAAATACCTATGGACTCAGTTGGGACTTGCCTGGCGAACCTGGGTTGACAGATTGGACGTGCTTTGGGTGCCAGCTCATACCCTACCTGTTTTACGTAATCCGAAGCTAAATACGGTAGTGACCATTCATGGGATTGAATATGAGTGGTTGCCGGCATACGAAAATAGACTACAACGATGGTATTTGCCACTGAGCACGAAGTACGCCCTGGGCCAGGCTGACAAGATCATTGCGGTCTCCGAATTTACCAAAAAGCAACTTATAGAGCGAATGCGGGCCGATCCAAACAAAATTACGACCATTTTAGAGGGGTTTGAAGTACAAGACGGGGGACAGAGTTTGGGGGCTCGTGATACAGCAAAAATCTTTCATAAATATAAAATAAAAAGTAAACAGTATTTACTGTTTGTGGGAACAGTGCAACCGAGGAAAAATCTGGTGCGACTGATTGAGGCCTTTTCTAAACTGATACATCGACTTAAAAAAACTGATTTGAAACTAGTGATTTGCGGAAAATTGGGATGGTCCTATAGTGAAGTGGTATCTGCACCACAAAAAAATCAGATACAAGACCGGGTGGTGATTACTGATTATGTAGACAACTCCACCCGAGAGATACTACTGAGTAACGCTTTGGCATATGTCCAACCTTCGATAACCGAGGGGTTCGGACTGCCGGTATTAGAAGCCATGGCAGCGGGGGTACCGGTGGTAAGTTCCCGGGGTGGGGCACTGAGTGAGATACTTCGAATGCCAAATGCTACCCGGACCGTAACTCCGGGGGTCAAGACTGCGGATTTTGAATATCGGGTGTTGGGAGACTTTGCAGGGGGGTTGTTTGATCCGGAAGACGTTGACGGCATGGCCGACTTACTGGAGCTAGCGGTTAAAAATCCGACTTTGCTGCGGGAAATGACTAGAAGGGGAGGAATGCAGAGTCAAGGGTTTGGGTGGGACAAGGCGGCAATTGAGACTTATAGATTGTTAACGAGTTTTTAAACTACAGGTTTGGGGATAAGATGTGAATAATGAAGCTAAATGAAGCTAGAAAAATTGTGTACAAATTAAAACTGTCTATTTTAAGATGCTAATATTGTTGAGACTTGTAGTATATTTGACCTCTTTTGGGGAGCTATATTTTTTATGTCTAGAGGGAGGCAAAATCGATGTATAATGGAAATATGGGTGATAGAGTCGAAGCTAAATCGGCAAAAACGGGTCTTAAAATCCACACTATTTTGGGAGTACCAGTTTCTGGCACTTCGACGGATACAGTGCTAACAAAAATTGAGGCTCAATGCACTAAAAAAGCCTTTAAGAAGCCCTTTTTTATAGTAACGGCTTATTCGGAGTTTTTTTTGGAAGCCCAAAAGGATTTAGGGTTTAAAAATGCTCTGTTTGAGGCTGACCTGGTGGTGCCAGACGGGGTAAGTGTGGTGGCGGCGATGGATTACCAGGACCAACGACTGGGGGTATGGTGGAGGGATTTGGGGGCTGGACTTAGGGTGGGATTGAGAATACTTAAGGGCGAGCTAAGCGGTAGGACTGTGGTGGGGGTAAGGTTGGTTGAGAAGATACTGGAATTGGCAGGAGAAAAGAAATGGAGAGTTTTTTTGTTGGGAAGCGATAAGGATACTCTGACAAAACTCAAATTTAAAATTAAAGGTTCAGACTATTTAGCCGGATTGGTCGATTCCGGTAAGCTCGAAAGTGATCCGGGGCCGATAAGATTGAGTGATTTATCTTATAGTGATAATGAGAAACTGGTTAAAAAAGTGAACAATTTTAAACCGGATATTTTGCTGGTAGCGTTTGGGCGGTTTAAGCAGGAGAAATGGATTTGGCAAAATTTATCAAAGATAAACGCCCGGGTGGTGATGGGAGTTGGCAGTAGTTTTGATGAATTATCAGGGCGAGGAAAATGGGTAACTCCGGCGCCTTTGTGGGTGGAAAAAATGGGGCTGAAATGGTTGTGGCGAGTGACTAAGGATCCGAAACATTTGAGGAGGGCATGGAACGCCTTTCCGGTGTTTGCTTGGAAAGTGTTTGCAGATCGGAAAGCTTAAGGTGGTGGAATTCTAAGCAATGAGGCGGAGGAATTTGCGCGAGCCGACAGAAAGGACGCCCGGATGAACTTCTGATTTATAGTCTGATATGGTTTGACCATCTAGTTTAACTCCGCCCTGAGTTATTAAGCGACGAGCTTCGGAGGAGCTGCTAGCTAGTTTGCGCTCGACTAAGATGGTGAGAACCTTAAGATCGTCTTTGCCGGTGAGAACATAGTCGGGAATGTCAGCGGGGGTTTCTTTATTTTGGATGGTAGCTTCAAAATAGGTTTTGGCTGAGAAGGCATCCTGGCGGGAATGTAATTCGGAAGTGATTTGCAAAGCCAGATCCTTTTTAATATCCATGGGGTTTTCGCCTGATTTAAGGGCCAGATCATAGTCGGTAATTTTTTCTATGGTGAGATTGGTGCCGAATTTGAAATACGGGATAATTAAATCATCATTGATGGACATGACCTTGCCAAAGACGTCGTTGGGGCTGTCAGTTAGCCAGACGGCATTACCCCAACTTTTGCTCATTTTGCGGCCGTCTGTGCCCGGCAGATAGTCGACTGACATAACAAAGGCATCTTTATTCCTGAGTTTTTTTTGCAAGGTCCTGCCGGCTTGCATGTTGAAGGTTTGATCCGGGCCGCCAATTTGCAGATCGGCATCCAAATAATAGCTGTCATAGCCTTGCATGATGGGATATAACAGTTCGTCTAGGCGGATACTGGTTCCGCTATTTAATTTCTTCTTCATAATCTCCCGGCCAATGTAATCGTTAAGAGTAAATGCTTGGCAAAGCTTGACTACCTGGCCAAAGGTTAAATTTTTAAGCCAGGAGGAATTATGAACGACTTCAACCCGGCTAAAATCCAGAAATTTTGAGGCTTGAGCTTGGTAAGTGGCGAAGTTTGAGGCTATTTGTTCCTCGGTTAAGATGGGTCGCTCGGACTCCTTGTCAGAATTGTCACCTACTAAGGTGGTAAAGTCCCCGATTAAAAATACTACCTGGTGACCCAGGTCCAGAAGGGATTGGAGTTTTCTTAGGGGTACGGCATGGCCCAGGTGAATGTTGGTCGAGGTGGGATCTATCCCTAGGTAAGCTTTGATTTTTCTGCTGCCACGAAGTGCGTTTTCCAACTCCGACTTTCCGGGGATAATATTATTGACGTTACGGGTAAGAAAATCGGAGATGGTGTCCATAAACTTATTTTAGCACCTGTAAATTAACAAAGGTGGCGTTGTCTTGGGCACCGTGACGACAAATCCGATTTAAGATTTGATCTGGGGTGTGGCTGGCTAACCAGGAATTGGAGATGGTGGGGGTTTCATAGACACATTCATCTACACCATCGGTGAAGAGAAGTACCCGATCTGTTTTTTTAAGTGTAACAGATCCAAACTGAGTAGCCTGACTGACGGGAATTCGATGCCTTAAGTTTTTAAATGACAAGGCTCCCAGCCAAGTGGGACAAGTGGGCAGGTTGAAAATGGGGTGGTGGTCTCGGGAGATCATCAGGCGGCAGTCTCCGTAACTGACGAAGTGAAGAGTGTTAAACCCCAGGTTAATTTTGACAGCTAAAACACTGGTCTCCGGCGGTTTGGGACTGTCCTGCAGGCGAAAAAGCCGGGTTTGGATGGAGTCTAAAATTTTTATGGCCCGGTTTTTGTCTGAAGGAAACGGCCGGTTGAGAAAAGTCTGGCAGGCAAACTGGGCAGCCAGCTGGCCCCAATGACCGTCACAAATGCAGACCGTTATTTCGTTAGGGGAAAAACGAATACCTAACGCATCTTCGTTTACGGTTTTAACCAGCCCCGGGGTGGTAAATGCGGCTAAGGAGACCATAGTTTTGTGATGGCAATTTGGGCTAACATGAGGAGCTGGTGAATGTTTCCGTCTCCGGGATTAGTGAAGCTGACGCAAGGAAGTTTGGGGTCCCAGGGTTCGAAAGCTTGTCTGAATCTGACCAGAGCATCCACATCCAAAGCGTGGCCCTGGGCTCTTCTAAGAGCGGCTATCTGGGTGATGTTTTCAGAAGTGAGTTGTCTGTCGATGAGGATAAAGCCTACGGCCAGAGAATGGTTGATGGCATGGATTTGAGTAACGAGAAACTCCCGCATCCACCTGGTGGTGAGGCAATCTACGACTACGACATCCGGATTATCCTGTTTGATTTCTACGGCGCTGGCTGCCATGCGGGAGAGGTAAACTTTTCTGTCGGTGTCATTCCAGGAGCCATTGTTAAGCCGGGTTTTGCCGATGGGGGTAATAAAGTCGTCGCCTTCGATACAAACGAAGCCGAAAGACTCCTGCAACAGCCGCCCGACGGTAGTTTTACCGTTGGCTGGCTGGCCGGTAATGATAGTCAGGTGGTTATCTTCTTTAAACATAAAACCCTCATTCCTTATTCAAGGACGAGGGTTTTTGACTCGTGGTACCACCTTGATTTACCAAAGCCAATAAAAAAATCCCCGGTTGGGGATCGATTAAATGGCTTTTGGCCTCATCGAATGCTCCGTTACCGACACATTCTGTAAGCTGTCTCGGGCTTTTCCCGTCCCCAATTTTCATCGGGGCCGCTCCACAGGGTAATTCGACTTTCTAGATGCGTCCTGCTTTCATCAACCGCAGGATGTCTGGTGTCATCTCTAGAAACTCTACTGACACTGCTTCATTGCGTTATCAATTGTGGAAAGATTATAGCACAAAACAAGAAAAATAAGCGTGATATGGTAAAATTGGGGCGGTGTCAGAAGCTGAAATTCGCGCTCCATATATTGATCCAATGCAACCCAAGTTGGGGCGGAAGGTGTTTGGAGTTGAAAGGGATGGACAACCCGATCTGCAGACAGGAGAGTTTACGATAAGAGATGGTGAAGTGGCAACAATAATTTACGAGGAAATGCAGCTAGCCATTGCTTGTTCAGAGAACTCAGTGACCATTAATAAAGGCATACCGATCGAATTAGATACAGCTGGATCCAGGACTTGGAGAGGTGGAAGATGGGTGAATGGGTTGTATATACGCTTGAGAAAGTGAAAAAAATCCAAGCAGAAGCTAATAAAGTGAGGTAGAATTGGGATATGGCGTTTGAAAAGAAACAATTGCCGAAAAAATCCGAAAGTTTATCGGATTGGTATAACCGAGTGGTGCAACTGGCTGAGCTGGCTGATTACGGCCCGGCTAAGGGAACGATGATTTTCAGACCGTACGGCTACCGGATTTGGGAGCTATTAACCGAGGCAATGGATAAGGAAATTAAAGAAGCGGGAGTAGAAAATGCATACTTTCCCTTGTTTATTCCGGAATCGTTTTTGAAAAAGGAAAAGCAGCATGTGGAAGGATTTGCTCCGGAGCTAGCTGTAGTCACAATCGGTGGTGGAGAGGAATTAACGGAGAAATTGATCGTCAGACCAACATCGGAAACGATAATGTATGACGCTTATTCTAAATGGGTGCATTCGTGGCGGGACTTACCAATTCTTATTAACCAGTGGAATAATGTGGTACGGTGGGAAAAGCGGACCTATTTATTTCTACGAACCAGTGAATTTTTGTGGCAGGAAGGGCATACGGCCCACGCAACTCACAAAGAAGCTTTGGAAATGCAGAGTTGGGCGATGGGTATGTATGCCAAGACTTACAGAGAGTTATTTGCCTTGCCGGGATTGGTAGGCAGAAAGTCAGAGAAGGAAAAGTTTGCTGGGGCAGTTGCCACGCTAACTTATGAGTCGCTGATGCCTGAGGGTAAAGCTTTGCAAAGCTGTACCTCGCATGATCTGGGGCAGAATTTTTCTAAAGTATTTGAGATTAAGTTCCAGGACAAGGAGGGCAAGCTCCAATATGCCTGGCAGACAAGTTGGGGTTTTTCTACCCGGTCTGTGGGAGGACTTCTAATGGCTCATGGTGACGACGCCGGGTTGGTAATTCCTCCCAGACTAGCCCCAATTCAAACGGTGATTTTGCCGGTGACCAGCGATACCAAATTGGTGGAAAAGAGCCGGGAAATGGCTAAACAACTAACGGATATGGGAGTTAGGGTCAAAGTAGATGACCGAGAGGATGAAAGCATCGGTTTCAGAATAAACAAATGGGAACTAAAGGGAGTTCCGGTGCGGATTGAACTGGGAAAAAGAGAATTGGAAAATGGCGAGCTGACGGTGGTGCGCAGAGATACCGGAGAAAAACAGGTTATTTCCCACGCCAAGCTTGGGCCGACGGTTAAAGAGTTGTTGGTGACAATCCAGAGCGATTTGCTGGCCAAACAGGAGAAATTTTTAACTGAGAATACCAGAGAAACCGGTAACTATGAGGAGTTCAAAAAGATAATGGAAGAAAAGAGAGGATTTTTAAAAGCGTACTGGTGTGAAGATGCAGAATGTGAGGCTAAAATAAAAGAAGAAACCAAGGCCACAGTAAGATGTTTGCCCGAAGATGCAAAATTTAGCCAGGGGAAATGTGTTAAGTGCGGTAAAGAGGCCAGGAATAAATGGGTGTTTGCCCTGGCTTATTAAATTAAGACAATATGGGTGAAGATTCGGGCAGTGAGCGGTGGCCAAAAAGAGTGCAGACCAGGAAGATTGAGGCAATGCTGGTGGGCCAATCCGACGAGGCGGGTAGACCGTTTGAGCTGCAAAAGCCGGTGATGATCATCAGAGAGCAAAAGGGGGAGGATCAGGGCCATACAGTATTTAAACTGCAGCACCGGTCGGTGGGATCGAGGGCTACTGACGGAAAAGTGGTCTGGGGAGGAGACTGTCCGGCCGATGTGTACGGAGCCCGAGATCTGAAAGGCAGCGGGGCGGAAAAGATGCCGCAGGTCAGGATAATTGAAGACCCGGACAGGGGAGTGTTTTTTGAAGTGGAGGGGATGATGGACCAAGATGAGATCGATGTCTTTGCGGCATCAAGGCGAGTGCGCGAAGAATTGGGACTGCCAACTGAGCGGCCGGTGGCAATTCATAAGTTGAATTCGGTAAGAATGGGGTATGAGAAGATGGTGAGTATTGATGAGTGGCGAAAGTGGGCCAGAAAGGATTTGGTCTTCAGAGCTGATCAATTTATAGATGAGAAGATGAAGAATTGGAACTGGTTTGAAAAAACTGCGGGCCTGCCGTTTTATCTGGGGTATAAGTGGGCTAAAAAAGCCGAATTAATGATTAAGGGCCGGCGGTATATTGACCAGGTAGAGTTTTACCAGGAAGAACGGGACTTGCAGACCCAGGAAAGAGTGGCGGATTTGATTTTTTGTAAAGACGAGCAGGAATTTACCCAGGTTTGGGGGAAAGTGATGAATTGGGTGAACGTGGCCTGTGAAGCCAGAGGCAGCGGAATAATTCCCGGGACGGACCAGCCGGCCAGATTTGATGTGAATAACCCCGACGATGTCAAAAGATATGCCGGAGAGTGGCTGCCGGCCCAAATAGGACTGTACCTGGGCCGGATGCACAAACATAATTTGGCGGCAAATTTTCCTCATGCCCAAAACTGGAGCGCGGTGGGAACGCTGGTCGATTTGTCGAGTTGTTTTGTGCCGATACAGCCTGGGTCTGAAAAGCTTGTTAAATCCGAGGACTTGGTGGCAACAATGAAAAACTTACTGGTGCTGTTTAAGCTGGATTCACAGGAAAATTATTTTGGGCAAAATTTCGGGTCAGAAATGGCTGAACCGGCAATCAAAAGTTTTTTGGAGGCTTACCTGAAGGAAAGCGGGGAGAAGTTTACCCCCGGGCGGATACAAAATATCGGGAGGGTGATGGGCGGGAAGTCTCAGACGGCGATATTTGATGGCCGGATATCTAAGGGTTTTAGATTTATGACGGACAAGGAGATTTTCGTGATGCGCGGGATTTTGGAGAAAAGTGCGACTAATATATAATGACGAGTACTGTGAGTACGAAAGCGGGGAAAATCAGCTTGCCTGAGGGAACCAAGGTGCCTAACCATATAGCCTTGATTTTGGACGGCAATCGCAGATGGGCCAGAGCCCGCGGACTTCAGCCGTGGGAAGGGCACAAGGCCGGTTACGAAGCGGTAATAAAGCTGGCTCGGGCGGCCCGGGATATGGGAGTACATACATTTACGGTGTGGGCATGGTCCACGGAAAATTGGGACAGGCCGGAGATGGAAGTGGGAGAGATTTTTTCTTTATTCAGAAGAGCATTAACGGAAATGGGCAAGGAGTTGATTTCTGAGAAAGTACGATTTGTTCATCTGGGCAGAAAAGACAGAATACCTGCCGATGTGGCCGCAGGAATTCGGGATTTGGAGGAAAAAACCAAACAATTTTCGGAACACACCTTTAATCTGGCGGTTGATTACGGTGGCAGGGATGAAATCCTGAGGGCAACTAAAAAAATGATTCTAGCCGGTAGCAAGGAGGACAATTTTGAACAAATGGTGGAACAGTTGGACGAGAAGAGATTTGAACAGTATTTAGACACCGGGGATCAACCGTACCCGTACGTTGACTTATTTATAAGAACCAGCGGGGAACAGCGAACCAGCGGGCTGCTGCCCTGGCAGATGACATATGCCGAAATGTATTGGGAAGTGGATCACCTACCGGATTTTTCTCCTGAGAAACTGGTGGGGGCAATATTGGATTATTCCTGCAGACGAAGGCGGTTTGGGGGAAATGACAAAGAGGAGCATTTGGGTTTTGATCCTAAATTGGTAGCCAAACTGGAGATCGACATGCAAAGACAAATCGGGGAAGGACAGAGATTTACTGATTTGGTGGTCGAATATGTGAGACAGCAATATGGATTATCAAAAGAACTGGCTAAGGAAGGTGGAGTGAGTTTGGCCAAAGCGCTGGTCTACAGAAAACAAGAGGACTGGCAGAAAGCCAGGGAAGCTTTGAAAGGGTTGTATGAGGTAGTCAAAAAGAACGTAGGACTGGCTATGGAACCGGAACTGGTGGCCAAAATAGAAGTGGGCACGTGGCAAAACCGAGGTGATGAAGTGTCAATAAGAAAACTGTTGGCAGAAAAGTTCAGATTTTCCGATTTTCAGGCTTCAAAATCAGCCCGGTTGGCGCGCCTGGCTAATACGGAAGTGGGTTTGGGGAACTGGGACAAGGCCCGGGAATTGATGGTGAAATACTACCAGGCGCTTAAAGAAAGAGTGGCTTAATAGCTGCGATTGAGAATAAAGTCGGAGATAGTTTTGAGATTTGACAGAGCGGGTTCGTGTTTGAGAAAGGTCAGTTTTGTGTCGATTATTTTGAGCGCTGCGTCTCGATACTGGGTGGCGAGGTTTTGGGCATAGGTGATACTACCGTGTTGGTGCATTTGATCGAGAATCCAGGTGACTTCCGATGAGGTTTTTTGCTCTCTGGGTTTGGCTAAGATTGAAATAATTTTGTCTGAGTCTGATTTAGAAGCGGTGCGCAGAAGATGGCCCAAGGGAATAGTGCGTTTGCCTTCGTATATATCGTCACCGGAATGGCTCTTTAACCCTGCAAAATTTCCGGTTAGGTCCAAGGTATCGTCTACTAGCTGGAAGCAGCGTCCCAGATTTAAACCCAGGTCAGTTAATAGCTTAAGCTGGGTTTCGGAAGCGTTACCAATGATGCCTCCAAAACGCATCGGTCCGGCCAAACTATAGTATCCAGTTTTTGAATCAGCGATAAAATACCAGTCGGAATCGTCGGTGACACGATTGTCCTGGGTCCATTTCATTTCTACGGTTTGACCCAGGGCGGTGTGGGCTATCATGGTGTAGAACTCGTCGATTAAGCGAATGGTGAGTGACTCACCGAGTAAGGTTTGGTTGTCCACAAGGATTTTCCACATTAAAGCGTGTAGAGCATCGCCTGCGTTTACTGCTAACTTATCCCCGTAGATATGATGTAGGGCAGGTTGGCCCCTGCGGGTGGGAGAGTTATCTTCGAAGTCGTCATGAATGAGAATCCAATCCTCAGAAATTTGCATGGCGGCAGCGGTTTTGTATGCTTTTTCGGCGGGGACCCCCATCGCTTCGGCGATGAGAACTACCAGGCTGCCTCTAATGTATTTTCCCTGACGTTTGGGGTAATCGCTGGACATGGTCCAATGAAAGTCGGCCTCAGGTTGATATTTGGCAGGAACCATAAACTGGGCTGGGTAGCTGGGGTCTTTTAAATATGGTTGAACTTCGTTCCAAATATGAGTCTTGAGTTGGGCGAGCATGGGGATGGCCGGATGGTTTGATGACATCAGGGGTGATTATACTAAATACGGAGATGGTGATTTACCATTGAGACGATATGAATTATGATTTATGTGTAATGAAGTGTGTGGATTGTCAGGGAGAACTAACCAAGATATCAATAACCGGGGTGGATGAGTCGTGGCGGTGCGGCAATTGCGGTGGAATTCAGGTGGCCGGATGGGTAATAAACAAGCTGGCGGAAAAAGGAGAGTTGGGGATTGACCGGATAGATTCAAAACCGGAAACGGGAGATCATAAATATGCCTGTCCGACAGACGGAGAAAAAATGGTGCGGGAAGAGAGCGAAGAGTTGCCGGTGGGAGTGGCGATATACAAATGCGAGAAATGTAAAAACAGGTGGCTTCCGGGAAACAGCGTATTTGATTTGGCAGAAGCTTTTAAAGTAAAAAATGAATATCAGCAACGGTGGAAAAAAAGAAGTTCGTGGATCGGGTTTGTGTTGCCGGTGGTATTAACCGTGGTGCTGACTGTCGGACTGGTGGGAGCAGTTGCTGGAATTGGTCAGAGACTAGGCATCGGAACTCGGGCGGCAACAGTAGTAGGAAGAGTGTCGGTTTTGTATTCACAGGAAGGGAAAGCCGAAGTCAGATTCAGATCGGCCGAGCCGGTCGGAGTAGTGTCGTATAAACGAGAGCGGGACTTGGAGTGGCAAGCGGCTTCAGTGATGGCTTCGGGAGATTGGCAGGTGGTAGTAATTGACGGAGTGAGTTTGGGGGAAAAGCTATGGCTGGCATTTGGACAAGACGTGCGACAGGTCAAAATAGGTCAGGTTAATTAGAAAGTATAATTTGGTACTAGGGAAAGTTACTTAATTTGTTGTATATTTATGGTATGAAGTGTCCGGATTGCGGGCAGGATTTAGGTGAGGTGGCAGTCACCGGTTTTGATAAATCATTTAGATGTAAAGGATGCGGGGGAACGTGGATGGAAGGGTGGGTACCCAACTCCCTGGCTGAAGGAAAAGAATTGAAAATTACAAATTGGCAGCCGGTTGTGGCTAAAGCAGAAACTAAGACCGGCGGTGTTAATTGTCCGGCGGACTCGCAACCGCTTTTTGGGTATGCAGGAGAAGAAATGCCGGCTGAAGTGACGGCTTTTAAGTGCAGTCATTGCGGTTGGTGGTGGTTTCCGGCTGATAACCTGCTGAAATTTAAAAAAGCCTACGAAGCCAAAGTAAACTATCTGAAGTTTTGGAAAAGAAAAAGCGAGGCGGCTTTAATGGTCCTACCCATTTTAATGGTTCTGGTTTTAATGGTGGGATTGGGAGTAAGTGTAGTTAATGTAAGTAAAAATCAGGCAACGAAAGTAAGAGCTGGATCGAGCGTTGAATTCCGGGCTGAATATAAAGGCAATGGAGAAGCTCAGTTAAGGTTTAGATTAAATAAGCCGGTTGAGTTTATATTACTCAGACAATTGGGCCAGGAGGTGTGGGGACCGGTTCCGGTGCGGCCTGAGGGTGATGGAGGCTTTCTGGTGACACTAACCGGCTTACCGAAGGCAGAAGTATATCAGGTGCAGATTGAAGGAAAGAGGTACTACTTCCAGACAAAATAATCAAATATGAAATGTCCGGACTGCAGCAATAAGTTGACGGA
>MEXR01000058.1:0-5704 GCA_001773775.1 Candidatus Amesbacteria bacterium RIFOXYB1_FULL_44_23
GAGCAATTTCATCTTTAAGCTGTTTAATTTTGGCCTGAATTGATTTGGGGTCGCCTTTGCCGCCGATGATTCTGCAGTTGTCTTTGTCAGCCCAGACTTTATCGGCCTGACCCAAATCTTCAATTTTTACACCTTCAAAAGTGCGGCCGGTGTCTTCTGAAATAACTGTTCCCCCGGTTAAAGCGGCAATGTCGGAAAGCATGGCTTTTCTGCGATCGCCGAAGCCAGGAGCTTTAACGGCCAAAATATTGAAGGCTCCACGGAGCTTGTTGACCACTAAAGTGGCCAAGGCTTCACCGTCCAGGTCGTCGGCAATAATAACCAGGTTTTTGCTGATTTTGATGAAGCTTTCCAGGAAAGGAAGCAGGTCCTGGATGGAAGAGATTTTTTTGTCAGTAATCAAGATGTAGGGCGATTCGACTTCAGCTTCCATCTTTTCAGGAATGGTGACAAAGTAGGCGGAGGCGTAACCTTTGTCGAATTCCATACCGTCTTTGTATTCGATATCGATAGTCAATCCCTTACCTTCTTCAACTGTCACAACACCGTCACGGCCTACTTTTTCCAGGGCTTCGGCGATTTTTTTACCAATTTCCTCGTCGCCGGCGGAAATGGTAGCGACCTGGGCAATTTCTTCCTGGGTCTTAAGGGGTTTGGACATTTTTTTGATTTCTGCCACGACCGTTTCAACTCCCTTATCAATCCCCCGCTTAACGGACATGGGGTTGGCTCCTGAAGTAACGTTTTTCATTCCCTGATTAACAATGGCTTGGGCCAGGGCGGTAGCTGTGGTAGTGCCATCGCCGGCTGCGTCGTTGGTTTTTTCGGCGGCTTGTTTAACCAGTTGAGCCCCCATGTTGGCAAAAGGGTCAGCCAGTTCAATTTCTTTGGCGACCGAAACTCCGTCGTGTACGACTGCGGGAGCTCCCCACTTCTTATCCAGAGCCACATTTCTGCCTTTGGGACCTAGGGTGGTAATTACGGCTTGGGCTAGGGTGTTGACCCCTGAAACCAGTTTTTGGCGAGCATCATCTCCGAATTTTAATTGTTTGGCACTCATGTTAGTTATTTACGAAACAACGGCTAGTATATCTTCAAATTTAACAAAAAGATATTCCTTGCCGTCAATTTTAACTTCATTTCCGCCCCATTTTTTGTAAATTACGGTATTGCCTTTGGTCGCGGGACAATCCTTTTTGGTGCCTTTATCAGTGACTTCTGCCGGGCCGGTGGCCAAAACTTTTCCCTGCTGGGGTTTGTCACCTGAGGCTGAGTCGGGAAGATAAATACCTGAGGACGTTTGCTTGGCTTGCTGCTCCGGTTCAATTAAAACGTAACCGGTGGTGGGCTTGATGGAAGATAAAATACTTGAGTCTTTGGACATAATCAGATATTAGCAGATGTGTTTCTAGAGTGCTAGTATATAAAAGGGTGGGGTTTTTTGTCAAGGGGGATTATTGAAGAAGTTTAACCTGGCTTTTTTAGTTTACTTGATAATTGGCAGGCGGAAGCAAAAGTAATTACTTTGGCCATGGTCAGCTGAGTCGAGCCAGGTCGGCATCGAGCATCATTTTCATTAGGTCTTTGAATTTTGTTTTTGGATGCCAGCCCAGGGTCTTTTTTATTTTAGAATAGTCCCCTACCAGAGGTCCAGTTTCGGTGGGACGAACCCATTCCTGGCTGATGACTACATGATCTTGCCAGTTAAGTCCGATCAGAGAAAATGAAGTTTCACAGAGATCCTTGATGGTGTGGATTTCTCCCGTGGCAACCACAAAGTCATCCGGTTTATCGTGCTGCAAAATTAACCACATGGCTTCAACATAGTCGCCAGCAAAGCCCCAATCCCTTTTGGCGTCAAGGTTTCCCAGCTCAAGCTTTCCATCGGAGTTTAAAACCGGTTTTCCTCCCTGGCTGATGGGAATGCGCGAGCCTTTAAGACCCAGTTTGATGGCTGCTGCCGCGAGACTGATTTTGCGAGTGACAAAGTCAGGACTGCGCCTAGGACTTTCGTGGTTAAAAAGGATTCCGGTGGAAATAAATAGCCCAAAAGATTTGCGATATATTTGGGCGTCAAAGTGCGCCAAGGCTTTGGCTGCTGCATAGGGATTGGCTGGATGAATCGGGGTATTCTCGTTTTGAGGGGTCTGAGTAGTTTCTCCAAAGAGTTCGCTGGTGCTGGCCTGATAAACCCTGGACTTGGGGGAAGTGTTTCTGACGGCTTCATAAATGCGAAGAGCACCCAGGCCGGTTTGGTCGGCTGTAGCTAAAGGCTGAAGCCAGGATTCATGGACGTGGGATTGGGCACCCAGGTTGTAAATCTCGTCTGGCTGAATTTTTGCCAGATACATACTAAGACAAGCGGGGTCGGATAAATCGCCAAAGAGAAACTTAATCTGATGACGAAGATGAGATACGTTTCCGTAGCTGGGATTACTGTTGCGGCGAAGCAACCCGTAAACTTCGTAGTCTTTCTCCAACAACAGCTCGGCTAAATAAGATCCGTCTTGGCCGGTTATTCCAGTGATTACGGCTTGTTTTTTCTTGGAGTTGGTCATTGAGACTAACATGATATCACAACCACTTAAGCTTGAGCAGCCGCGGATGGAAGAAGGCAAATCCGAGGGAAATTTTTTCACGAGTCAGGTGGGGGCGCATGTAAAGGTATTGCGCCAAAAAGAAAACGGCGTTAAGAATAAACAAAATTGGACTGAAAACTTTTAAAATTCGGTCGGGGTCGGGAGCGGGATTCGGAAACTGTTTTACAGACTCATGATAGGCCATGGGGAGATAATCTTTGACCCATGAATTTTGAATAATAAACCGATGATGAACATATCTTCGGTCAAATATGCATTTTGCCTGGAGGATCTCGTGAGCTAAGTAAAAGCTCTGACTTTTGTTGTGGGGGTTATGGCTAATTTCGAGATGTTTTAGGTCCAGGTATAAATTGTCACAAATTTTGTTGCAAACTTTGGGAGATGAATGGGTAGCCAGACGCGGTGAACGGCGGATATTGAACAGACGAAGAAATATAACTACACAAACGCGGGTTAGCCAGAGGGTGTGAGGAGAGGTAATGACCATAAAATCTATATCGTCGTTTTCCGGACTGTTTCTCATGGCCAATGACCCGGTAACAAAGATGGCTGATATGCTGGGGATAAGTTGCAAATATTTGGCTATACTAAGGGCTTTTTTCCACTTAATGCCGCTTGAAATCAAACGCTTTTGCCGAAGATCAACGATGTGTTGTCGCCCCGGAAGATAATAAAGGTGGTTTTTTTGATGCGGCCAATCGGGAAAAGAACGAGTCGGGTAGCGGGTGTATGGTTGCCAATACCAGATTTCCTGAAGTGATAGCGGATAGTCAAAATTGTCGGAATAGCTAAGAGCAGCTAGCAGGGTTTTACTGGGGCTGGACCTGGGGGGTGAAGATGCCATACTCGGATAATACCTTATTTATCTCAGGAGCCAAGGAAGTAATCGTGGCGGTGCCAGTTATGGCTTTGGCAAAGACTTCCGACATTTTGGTGTTGATGCCGGTTTGGCCGTCGTGAGTAAAGGAGGCCAAATACCAAGAAGCGGCCAGGGGGGCCTGCTTTAGATAGACATCCAGATATTTGTTGTCCTTGAGAGATTCGGCCAGGTCAACTCGACTATATGGTTCACCGAAGGCGCGTTGCGGGGAAGTGGCCAGTTGGAAAGTTTTTTGCATTACCTCGGCAGAGCTTAGATATTTGAGCAGCTCCCAGGCTTCTTTTTGGAATTGGCTTTTGTTGCTTACGGCCTCGCCCCAATAGCTACTGTAAGTAATTGGTTTTTCTCCCCTGCTGGGGTCTACCGGCAACTGAGGTAGCGGGTAAATGGAAAAACGAAGGTTGGGATTGATGGCCTGAATATCAAAGACTCTCCAAGAAGGAGCAAAATAAATTCCGACCTTGCCTGAGGCAAAATATTCAGTGGATGAGGGTAGGTTGGGATCCCAGACATGGAAGGTCCGCACAAAGCTTTTAAAGAATTCAATTACGTCTTCGGCTGGAGCAGGGTTGGGACTGGCGGGATTATCTAAATTGACGTTGTTTTGCAGCATGATTACGGCCAAAATATCCTGCCAGTGGTCAACGTTGGTAGACCCCAGGGCCACTCCGGAAACGACGATTTTAGAGCCGTCTTTACATGACCCATCAGGAGAAGCACACTGAGACATGGCCAGGGCAGCGTCGGTCAGTTCGACCCAATTTTGGGGAACCGACAGTCGACTTTTTTGAAGCAAGTCGTCGTTAATGTACATGGCAATTCCGTCGTAGCCTAAAGGGATGGCGGCATAATTACCACCGACTTTGAAATCTTTTAAGGCTATGGGGTAAAAGGTTTTTTCGTAATCGGAAGAAGAAATGGCCGTGGGCGGAACGGGAGCCAGATAGTTGGTCATCATGGCTGTCCAGGTGTTGTGAATTCTAAAAAGATCAGGTCCTGCGTTTTTATCTAAAGCTGCCTGAAGGCGCTCTCTGTATTCCTGAGGGGATTGCATGACATAATTTACCTTGATTCCGGAATGGGATTGTTCGAACTCGTCTAAAATGGGACGGATAATTGATTCAGGCTCCCAAAGTCCCCAGTAGGTTAAAGTAATACCCCCCAGCCGAGGAACAAATTGAGTAAGCGGACCGCTTACTAGGGCAATACCCAGAATGACGACTAAACCAATAATGACAAATAACAGGATGGGTAGTTTCCTTTTTTTGACAGGAGGGAAGGGATCGTTGGCTGCTTGGGGAGATCCACCCACGTGTGAAATTCCAGACGGTGCCGGAGGTGGAGAAACTGGCGGAGGGGTAGGCGGCGGAACCGGAACCGGAGGAGGAGTCGGGGTTGGCGGCGGTGTGGGAGGGGTGGGCAGAACCAAAGAAGAATTGGTATCAGACATGGTTTACAGTATACAATATACAATACTCTAAAACATTATGGGTGAGAAAAAAATTAAAACATCAAAGATAGATTATTTTTTCAAAGGGTTACTACTGATCGTGGTTTTGGTGGTTTCGGTTTTAATTACTTTTGAAACTTATTACTGGAACAAAGTATATCCCGGGATTAGGGTTGCTCAGTTTGAAGTGGGGGGAAAGTCCGTGTCAGAAGTTGAAAAATTTTTGCAAAGCAAAGCAGTCAGCATGGGGTTGTTAAGCTTCAGATGGGGAGTAAACCAATGGCAATTTGCTGCCGATGAAATCGGAGTGAAATATGACAACCTGAAGACCACTCAAGATCTGATGGCCATGGGAAGATCGGGCAGCTTCAGGAATGATTTGGTTACCAAGGCCAGGGCTTTAATTAACGGAATCAATTTAAATCCTAAGGCCGGCTGGAACGGAGCTGCTTTGTCAGAAAAATTGTCCGTGCTGGCACTAATGATCGATATCCCGGCCAGAGAACCAGGGGTGGAGTTTTCCAGCACCGGCAGTGGAGTACTAGTACACGCGGGAGAGGATGGGTTAATGGTGGATCAAAAGACGCTGAGAACCAGGATTGAAACTAGCATTCAAACTTTCTCAGAAAAAGAGATAGCGGTGCCGATTGTGGAAATAAAACCAAAGCTTTCAGAAAATCAGGCCGAAAGGGCAAGAGTAATGGCGGAAAAAATCAGAGGTAAAAAAATACAGGTAAATGAGGAGCAGGGTGAATTGAAACTGGAAATATCAGA
>MEXR01000058.1:5791-7235 GCA_001773775.1 Candidatus Amesbacteria bacterium RIFOXYB1_FULL_44_23
GGTTGATAAGCCACCACAAAATGCGACGTTTAGATTCTTGGGAACAGGCAAGGTGGAAGAGTTCAAGCCGGCCAAAGAGGGACGGGTGCTTAAAAGAGCCACTCTAGCGACGTTAATGATTAACTCATTAAACAGATTGCTGGGTCAGAGCGAGCCGGTGGTGGTGGATTTGGAATTTACTAAAAGCGAACCTGAGGTGGTAAATGATGAGGTTAATTCATTGGGAATTAAGGAGCTGTTGGGAAAAGGAGAGTCGTGGTACAGCGGTTCAATAACCAACCGCATTTTCAATTTGAAAAAGGCTGCGGATGCTATTGGTGGATTTTTGGTGCCACCAGGAGAAACTTTTTCTTTTAACGGTGCGGTGGGGGAAGTGTCTTCAGATACGGGCTATAAACAGGCATATATAATTAAGGAGGGAAAAACCATATTAGGAGATGGGGGTGGGGTTTGTCAGGTATCGAGCACTTTGTTTAGAGCCGTGCTGGCTGCAGGACTGCCGATTGAAGCCAGAACCGCACATGCTTACAGAGTGCATTATTACGAAGAAAAATATCAACCGGGATTTGACGCGACAGTGTTTCAGCCGGCGCCTGATTTTAAATTTAAAAATGACACTCCGGCTTACGTGTTGATTCAAACGGTGTATGACGAAAAAGCAAAGTACTTAAGTTTTGAAATTTACGGCACCAGCGACGGAAGAAAAGCAGAGATGTCAAAGGCTCGGATTTGGGAAGTGACCGCTCCCCCACCAGATTTGTACCAGGACGATCCGAACTTGCCTGTAGGAAAGGTGGTGCAGACGGAGCATGCAGCCTGGGGGGCTAAGGTGGCCTTTGATTGGAAGGTGACCCGAGGAGAAGAGGTGTTACAGGAAAGGACCTTTTACTCGAACTATAAATCGTGGCAGGCTGTATATTTGAGGGGAACTAAACCGCTTTAGGGTTGGAAAATTTCGTCAGGGATTACTTTTTCGAATTTGACTTCTGGAAACTGTTTAGCGGTTTTTACAACTTGAAGTAAGTTTATTCCTTGTATACAGGACCCGCCGGACGTGAAGGAATCAATTACGGGAAATTCTATGGTTAAAATGTTGTTTTTGAGATTGAGACTTTTAACATAAAAGTCGGGATGCATTTTTTTAGCCAAAAGGTTGAGAGTGTCCTTGATGGGAGTTTCTGTATGGGCTATTTTAACCGGTTCTGGCAGAACCACCTGACAGGCTACACAATCACATATTTTTTTGTCTTCTTCGGGATTATAGAGAAAGAGATAAACTGTATCGGGCGGAGGCTTGCTGAAATTTACTAATATCTCTATATTTTTTTGCTTTTCAGGCAAACCGCTGGGGTTATCGTTTTCCAGAACTAAAAAACCTGAAGTGGCCGAGGTGTGATAATTGTAAGATTCGACAAAATAGAGAGTGTCCTTTTTATTCTCATTA
>MEXR01000059.1 GCA_001773775.1 Candidatus Amesbacteria bacterium RIFOXYB1_FULL_44_23
AATCCAGACCTAAAACATCCGGCAACACAAAAAAGTACAAATGCAACGCATGGTCTCGAATCATTAGTCCGTCATACGCCAACCTCCGTAATTTCTTCGCCTGAACCGTTAATTCAATCCCCTGAGACTGTTCAATTGCTTTCAGACTGGCAAACAAATGAGCCACTGAGCAGGTTCCGCAAATTCTCGACAAAAACGCTGGCACCGCCACCACTGGTTTGCCTTTGACTGCGTCGGTATAAAATCTGCGATAATCCTGAATAATGAATTTCAAATCCTTAACTTGAGCATTTTCAATCGTCACCTTAAGACCAGCCGATCCTTCGATTTTTGTTATGTTATCAATGGTAATTTCTCCGGTATGCATTTTATACAATCCCAAATAACTTTAAATACTTATTGAGTGCATCCATAAAGGCTTGTACTCCCATCGGACATCCGGCCACATAGTCATCCACCTTAATAACTTCATCCAGTTTTTGCACTTTTTTCCCATAGTCAAAATTATTCATATACCAGGAAATTCTCTCCGAAATCATATCCTCCGTAAAACTGTTTCGTGAAGCCGAAGGCATCCCCGTGCAAGCACACGAACCAATGGCCACCACATATTTGGCATTCTCCCGGATTTTTTTTACTTCCTCTGCCTGTTTTTCCGAAGATACCGCCCCTTCAATAAACGCTACATCAAGGCCTTCAATTGAATTTTTAGTTTTCAGAGGTCTGATATATCTAAATTCAACCAGTTTTTTCCATTCGTCCAGATGGTCATTTAACAGCTCTGTTAAAAGAATCGTGCTGTCTTCGCAACAGGTAAAAGAAAACCAACCCACAACTAACTTTTTCTTTTCTTCCATAATATTTATGATACTACACAAAGCATATATTTTTTGTACAAAATTGATTATCATCTGGTATATGTGTTTAGCAATTCCTGGAAAAATCACCCACATCTCTAAAGGTCAAGCTACGGTCTCCTACCCAGGCCAGTCGCGCCCGGCCTTAATAGGCGATCAGAAAGTTAAAGTTGGCGATTATGTCCTTGTCCAAATGGGAATTATTATCCAAAAACTGTCTGCCAACCAAGCCAAGTCACGACTTCAGGGCTTTCTTTAAAGTTGAAAATCCAAGTAGGGCACATTTCACTCTGGCTGGTGAAAACACGGCCCCAAACGTTTTTAAAAATTTCTCCGGCTTCATTTTCTCAAATTCCTCCACGCCCATGTCTTTTACCATCTGTGTTAACACCGACATGGCGGCTTTTGATACCGCACAACCGTTAGAGACAAACCCAATCTCACTTATCTTCTTATTTTTTATTTTTGCAGTTATCCTCATCTCGTCCCCACATATAGGATTCGTTTCTGTTATATCTACGCTCGCCCCCTTTATCACCCCGTAATTTTTAGGGTTCTGCCAATGTTCCAGAATTATTTCTCTATACAACGGGTCATTCATGTTTTAAATACCTTAATAACTTCGCCAATCCCCTCAATTAACTTGTCAATATCTTGTTTACTATTATAGATGTACAACGAAACCCTGACGGTGCCATGCTGCTTTAAAACTTCCATTAGGGGTTGCGCACAGTGATCCCCCGCTCTCACACAAATTTGCCTCCGATTCAATATCTCGCCCACATCGTGTGCATGTATTCCCCCCACATTAAATGAGATCACTCCCAATCTGTCCTTTGCGCTTTTCTTCCCCAAAATATTCACGATCGGTATTTTGCATAGACCATCAAGTGCATATTCGGTTAATTCAGCTTCCTCCCGTTCTATTGTTTTCATTCCAATCCTCGTCAAATAATCCACAGCCGCCCCCAGTCCTGCCACCGCTTCCAACCTTCCGGTGCCGGCCTCGAATTTATCCGGTGCCTGGGCGTAAGTTGCCTTCTTCTTGGTCACTTTCGAAATCATGTGGCTGCCCACTAGCCACGGGTCCATGACCTCCAATAGTTCCTTTTTTGCCCACAATACCCCCACTCCTGATGGGCCCAGCATTTTGTGTCCGGAAAATACCAAAAAATCACATCCCATATCTGCCACATTTGTCGACAGGTGTGGCACCGATTGAGCGCCATCCACCAACAATCTCGCACTGATGTTATTGGCTCGCATCCACCTGCTAATCTTAGCTATCGGATTCACGGTTCCCAGGACATTTGAGACGTGACTTAGCGCCACCAATTTTAATTTACTCTTAGGTAACTCGCCCAACCTTTTATACTCCAATTCAAAATCGGCATTGATTGGAATAAAAAAAACCTTTATCCCCATCTCTTGGTGCAGCCTCATCCACGGCACCATATTTGAATGATGCTCCTCCTCAGATATAGCTATCACGTCACCTCTTTTTAAATTCCTTCTCGCCCACCCCCTCGCCACCAAATTTATTCCCTCGGAATCATTCCCTACAAACACTATTTCATTAGCGTCATTTGCGCCTATAAACTTCGCAATCTTTTTGCGTGAATTTTCATACACTTCGGTCGCTTCCTGACTTAGTGTGTAGATTCCCCTATGGACATTGCTGTTGTATCTGGTGTACCACTGCGTCACCGCAGAAATAACCTGCCTGGGTTTTTGACTTGTAGCCGCACTGTCTAAATACACCAGTTTTGGATAGGTCTCAAATATGGGAAAGTCTTTTTTCCAATTTTTCATAAATTTTATAACTGCTCGGAAACTCAGCCAGTATACTAGACAAAAACCCCCGCACCAATAACCGGGTTGCTGTCTCGGTGGGCAATCCTCTGGACATTAAATAGAACAGCTCCTCTTCATTAACCTGCCCGACCGTTGTTGCGTGTCCCGCCACAACTTCATTTTCGCAAATCTCCAAATTTGGCTCCACTCTGCCCGATGCTTTCTCAGACAGTAAAAGTAATTTAGCCTCCAACCAGGCTTTGGAATCCACCGCCCCTTTTTCTATACTCACCCTCCCATTTACCTCCGCCTGAGCCCGATCAAACAACACCCCTTTCACCACCACCCTACTTTGAGTCCGTGATTTAGCATGATTCACAAAAATGTCTACATTCACTTTTTGGTCCCTTTTTCCCAAAAGCAAGACTAATATTTGTACATCTTGCCCCTCTTTGGATAAATTCATTTTTTTAATTATTTGCTTTTCTTTGCCTGTCCACACCACACATATTGTTTTATTGCTGTTTGTCATCACTAACCTACCGACCCTTCCATTGACATATTAATTAACCGGTTCAATTCTACTGCGTATTCTAACGGTAATTCTTTTACGATCGGCTCAATAAACCCGTTTACAATCAGTGAGGTTGCCTGGGTTTCTGACAGCCCTCTCGACATTAAATAAAATAGCTGCTCCTCCCCCACCCGTGATACCGTCGCCTCGTGACCCAAAGTTACATTTTGTTCCCTCACAATATTGGTCGGGTACGTATCGGACCGTGATAAGTCGTCAAGAAGCAGCGCGTCACACCGTACAAACGACTTGCTGCCTTTGGCGCCGTTTATTATTTTAACCAACCCCCGATAGCTCGATCTCCCCCCGCCCATACTTATCGATTTTGAAGTTATAGTGCTGGTCGTATAAGGAGCCAGGTGGATCGCTTTCCCTCCCGCATCCTGGTGTTGACCGGCTCCGGCCATTGCCAATGACAAAATTTCCCCTTTTGCTCCCTTGCCCTGCAAAACCACCGATGGATACTTCATGGTTTTTTTGCTACCCAAATTACCGTCAATCCATTCCCCCACTCCCTCTTCTTCTACCAGCATCCTTTTGGTTACCAGATTATAAACATTGCTGCTCCAATTTTGGATCGTAGTATACCTGACCCTTGCTCCCCTTTTAACCACGATCTCCACTACCGCTGAATGCAGGGAATCGGTTGTATAAATCGGTGCGGTGCACCCCTCAACGTAATGAACAAAGCTTCCTTCTTCAGCAATTATCAATGTCCTTTCAAATTGACCCATGTTGGCAGCATTTATTCGGAAATATGCCTGCAAGGGAATTGTCACCTGCACCCCGGCCGGTACATACACAAAACTGCCTCCGCTCCACACCGCGCTGTTTAAAGCCGCAAATTTATTGTCGTCTGGCGGCACAACTTTTCCAAAGTATTGTTTAAAAACTTCCGGATATTTTTGCAAGGCTGTATCGGTACCCAAAAAGATCACCCCTTGTTTTTCCCACTGGGTTTTCAGGGAGTGATAAATCATTTCAGAGTCGTATTGTGCTCCTACTCCAGCTAAAAACAGTCTCTCAGCCTGAGGTATTCCGATTTTCTCGTAAGTATCTTTTATGTCAGTCGGTACATCTTTCCAGTCTCGGAATTTCTTTTCAGACGGATTTATATAATAGTACAAATCGTCGAAGTTAATCCCCGACAAATCGGCTCCCCATCCCGGCATTGCCTTCTGTTTGAAAATTTCCAGGGATTTAAATCTAAAATCTCGCATCCATTCCGGCTCTTTCTTATATCCGGATATTGCTTCCACTATTTTTTTGTCCAAACCCTTTGGCGTCCTAAAGGTCTCTGTTTCCGGCTTGGAAAATCCATATTTGTAGTTAGTCTTGATATTTTTCATAGCCTTCTTTCTCTATCATTAATGCCAAATCCGCTCCTCCGGAATGTGCTATTCGCCCCTTCACTAAAATATGTACTTTGTCGGGCTTTATATACTTCAACACTCTTTGATAATGAGTTACTAATATCAATCCCAGGGGAAAATCCAATTCAGAAATTGCCCTTGCCATATATTTCAGGGCATCCACGTCCAATCCCGAATCCGGCTCATCCAAGACGGCAAACTTTGGTTTCAATACCGTCATCTGCAATATCTCAGCCTTCTTTTTTTCCCCTCCGGAAAACCCTTCATTTAAAGATCTTTTTGTAATGTCATCAGAAAAAGCCAGTCTTGAAGATTTTTCCATCAATTCCTGTCTGAACGCAATCGGAGAGACTATTTTAGCATTGCTTTTTTTACCTCTGGTTTTCTCATTTACCGCCACCCGCAAAAAAGCCGCCATATTTACTCCGGCTACTTCCACAGGATATTGAAAGCCTAAAAACAGCCCTTTCCTTGCTCTTTCGTCTACGGACATCTTGGTTACATCTTTCCCATTTAACAAAATCTTTCCTTTGGTCACTTTGTATCCCGGGTGGCCCATTAACACATATGCCAGAGTCGATTTCCCTCCCCCGTTTGGTCCCATAATTACGTGTTTCTCTCCCGCTTTCACTTTTAGAGTTATTCCTCTCAAAATCTCCTTCCCGTCTCGGGTAGTTGCATGCACATTCAGCATCTGCAATTGATCAACCACTGGCCTCCTTTTCTTCTTTTGTTATTTGCTCGTTTATTTCTGCCACCATCGTTTCTATCTCTTCGTCAGTCATTCCGTGAATTTGTGCACCAGACTCTATGGTATCAAACTGATTCAAAAAACAATTGGCACAATGAAGGCCATATTCAGTCAACAACTTAATCGTTCTCGGGCTCTTCTCTGCCACCTCGGAAATCCGATCAGTCTTCGTAAGTGTATAGCTCATTATTTTGCATAGTATATTTGATAGAAGCCAGTGTAGTTATACTTCATCAAGTTGTCAACCAACATCTTCAACTTCAAACTCTTTTGCCGCCATATACATACCCCCATCTGCACCGAAAATCTGATGCTGCATCTTCAACCGCATCAGTTTACCGGCCTTATTCTTGACAAACACAGCCGTGTTTCCACGTCCCTTTTCCAATCTTTCAGCCATAATTTTTTCCCACTCCTGCTCCTGATTTTTCTCATCCAATGTTTCGTAACATTTTATATGCATAATTTCTTCTTTTGTATATCCAAAAATCTTCATTACTTCTTCGCTTGCCCAAACAAAACTCATGTCGTACAAATCCACAATACACCCGACTCCCGGCAACAACTCCAATGCCCTCTGGACTACTCTATCGGACATTAACTTCATTATACACATCTTGTAAATTCCTATAGGTTTCTACGGTTTAATTATTGGTAAGACTGGCCCATATGACATATGATAATTGCAGATCAATACCATGCCCGACCAACCCTGGCCAGAACAAAACGACATCGCCCAAATTATTTTATCCTCCCTTGGCGAAGGGGTCGTTGTCATAAATAGGGACAGTCGGATTACTTTGATAAATCAAGCAGCGGCAACCCTTCTCGAAACCACTCCCGACCAAGCCCTAAATCAACTCTGGTCTGATATCACCAGAACCCATGAAAACGACCAGGAAATCTCCCTTACTGATCGCACCTTTTCCCAGGTACTTGAAACCGGTATTACCGTTGTTACGGCCCAGAGTGACAACCGCTACTACCTAACTAAATCCGGTCGGAAATTTCCCATAGCAGCCACCACCTCGCCTATTTCAGTAAACAATCAAATCGTCGGGGCGGTTAAGATTTTTCGAGACATCACCATAGAAAAGGAAGCTTCTCGTGCCATCGAACAGGCCGTCTCCGAACGCACCCAACAATTAAACTGGGAAAAAGCTCGACTAACCACCTCTATTAACAGCCTGCCCAACGGATTTATTCTCACCGACCCCAACAACAATATTATTGTTATTAATCATTCCGCCTTAAATATTCTCGACCTGCCCCACTCCACCAATCAGCTTTCTCAGATTGAGAATCGATTTAGCCCCTCATATGATCTCAAAACTGCTCACGAAAGCTGCCTAAAAGACGAGACCACACTTACGGTACCGGAAATCACACTCGGGTCCAAGTTTATCAAACTATTTATTTCTCCCATCTATATCTCCAATGGCGCCACGGATGATTATCTGGGATCTGCTTTTCTCATAACCGACATTACTGAGCAAAAGGTCTTGGAGAGATCAAAAGATGAATTTTTTTCCATCGCTTCGCACGAACTTCGCACCCCCCTTACTGCCGTGCGCGGCAACTCTTCTATGCTCCTCGATTACTACGGTCCCCAACTGACCAACCCGGAAATGCGTTTCATGATAGAAGACATTCACAATTCCAGCATTCGTCTTTTGGAAATTGTAAACGACTTTTTAAACGTTTCCCGACTTGAACAAAGCCGAATCGTATTCAAAAAAACCGAATTTGATGTCATTCAACTGGCCAAAGACGTTGTTGGAGAACTTCAGACTATTACCCCTCCCCCGACGGTTCCCCTTACCATAGCCATTCCCGAAAATCCCTTGCCTCCGGTATCTGCAGACAGGGACCGGGCCAAACAAATTCTCTTTAATCTGTTAGGCAACGCTATCAAATTTACCACCGTTGGTGGAGTGGAAATTTCGTTTGTCATTCTAACTACCCACCTGGAAATAGTTGTCACCGACACCGGTCGCGGCATACCCCCCGCTCAACAGGGTCTGCTTTTCCATAAGTTCCAACAAGCCGGAGAAAGCCTCTTTACCCGCGACACCACCAGGGGTACCGGACTGGGTTTATATATTTCCAGATTGCTGGTAGAAGGCATGGGCGGAAAAATCCGGCTAGTAAAATCTGAGCCGGAAAAAGGTTCCGTTTTTGCTTTCACTCTTCCCCTTGCTCTCAATTCAACGCCCGAAAGCTCCCATCCTCAAACTGCCTAAATTTAGTCCCACTGTTGCCAAGCATCCTTTTATTGGATATCCTTTTAGCTGTGATTAAAGTCCTATTTAAAACTGTTTCTGGCCTTTTTATAACCATCTCCGGTTTCTATATCGTATACATGTACCTGCAAAGCCTTGATGACACTCCCAAGCCCTGGATGTTCGGTGTTTCCTTATTGCTAATTTCTGCAGGGGTTTTTCTGCTGATTGCAGCAGGCAGGTCCAACGAGTCCATTGCCATGATGCCCGCAAAAGACACCCCGGATATCACCTCCAACCCCAGCGCCGGATTTGCTGGTGTCCTGGAAAGAAACAATGCCATGGCAGCCGAACTCTCTAGCACCATAACCACTAGCGGCAACGCTCAAATTTTAGAAAGTTCATCTGGCGAAAAACTCGTTTCCTGACTTTGTTATTTCTTACCCCGAGACGCCAACACCTGCGACACTATCTCTTCGATCTGCTTGGGTTCATAAGCTGATTTTTCGATATACCTCTCGGCTCCCTTCGCTATGGCTTCCTCCGCATTCGCATCACCGGCCAAGTTCGTAATCACCACCACCGGAATATCTTTAGTTCTTTTGTCCTTTTTTAATTCTTCCAAAACTTCCATCCCGTTTCGTTTGGGCATCATGATATCTAGTAAAATTAGATCAGGCACTTCATTCACCGCTTTAGTCAAACCCGCATCGCCGTCTTCAGCCAGTACCACCACGTGTCCGACCACCCCCAACACTCTCTCATACAGTCGCAGCATCATCGGATCATCCTCAACCAACAAAATTTTAGCCATATTTCTAATGGATACTATACACTCATTCGAAATATTCTTCCAGATTCCATACGCCATTCATCTGCCTGAGATTTTTTAGGTATCTTTCCTTTGTCTCTTCTAGCCCCGCCACTTTCGCTTTCATATCCTCATTACTCATGCTAAGTCCTAAATCACGTACCCGCGCTTCTTCCTTTGCTATCAACCTCTCCAGCTCCCACTCATACAGCCTTTTCACCCCGAACCACATTAGCATCGCAAACACCACCATCTGTATCGTCACCACTGCCGCCACGGTTTCAAAAACAGCCAGCGACATCCGTCTGGCAACCGCCAAACCTATTCCTCCTACTACCGGCGTAAGTATCATATTTAAAACCAGCGTCCTAAACGCCACCACACTCGTTAAAGACTCAGTATTAAATAATCCCATAAACCCCCTGTTGGGCCACCTGAGCAATAATGCCTCTCCCAACAAGGCAAACAACACCCCCACATTCATCGGCACGTCAAATATCCCCGTCCCCAACCCTGAAGCTAAGTAGCGGTAAACATTCACCATCACCGCACAAAGTCCCAACATTACTATTCCAAACGCCACCAGTTGCATCAGCTTAAATCTAAATGGAATTTTTGTTCTTGTTAGTACCAACGCCCACCCCAACAGACTCAAACTAACGTTTAATATCGAAAAATGAAGTAAGTTTCCCACTCCCACCACTATCCCAAACACGATTGTCACCGATTTATATATCACCTGTAACCCCTTCGGGGTTTTGTTAGTCAATCTAAACATCAAGGGGATTGCTATCAATAGCAAACTCACCGCCACCTCAATCGGCATCACGCTTGGGCCCACAAACATAATTTTTAAATACCTAATTCCAGTCATCCATCCCGCCACCACCAGTACTGAAAACATTGCCACCACCAAAGATATAACTCTGGCCAACCCTTTAATCCGCAAAATCAAATCCAAATCTTCCGGCAGATGAATCCCCTTCAAAGAGTAGCTGTCAGCATTTGTCATGTCATATCCGTCACACTAAAAAGACTCGGACAAATATCTCCGAATCTCGCTTAATGCCTGCTCGGGAGTCATGTCGCTTTTAATCATATATCCCCGAGCCCCCAAATTAATTGCCTCCCCGATAATCGATTCCTGACCCAGGTTTGACAATATAACAACTGCTTTGTTTGGAGCCAGTCCAGGACCTTCGTTGTGAAACTTGCGCAATATCGAAATTCCATCCATTTTGGGTAGCATGATATCCAAAAGCACCAGATCGTATCCTCCTTTTTTCATCATTTCATAACCGTCTTCTCCGTCTACTGCCTTTTCCACCAGAAATCCAGCCGTTGCCAATATTTCTTCATACAAATCTCTCAAAAATTGGTCATCCTCCACCACCAAGATTCTTTTTTTTGGAGGCGTTGGTGTATTTTCCATACAATCAATTTAGCTTAAAGGCAGGTTAAATGTAAAGGTCGATCCTTTCCCCGCCTCAGAAACAAACCATATTCTCCCATGATGTAACTCAACATATTGCTTACAAATGTACAAACCCAATCCGGAACCGGTCCCGGATCTGGCTATCAAGGAATTTTCCAGTCTTCCAAACTTAACAAACAATTTCTTTTGATCATCTTCTGAAATCCCCTCTCCGGTATCAGTCACCGCCGTTTCCACGAACTGGTCTGCCTGAGATATGTGTATAGTTATCTTCCCCGACTGGGTAAATTTAATCGCATTTGAAACCAAATTTTCTAATATTTGGTGCACCTTCTCCCGGTCTGCGATTACCAAAGGCACCTCTCCAAAAGATGTTACTTCTAATTCTGTTCCCTGCTCCGACGCTTTAGCCGCAAACTCGTCTTTAACTGTTTCAGCCAATTGCCTCATGTCAAAGCTCTCAGGGTGCAGTTGAACCCTCCCAGATTCAATTCTGGACACATCCAGCATTTCATTCACTAAATGAATCAGCCTTTCGGTGGATTGATACACTTTGTCTAAATGTTCTCGCGCCTTAGGCTCCAACACCCCTTCCTTGCTATTAAGCACCAACCAGGTATAACTTTTGATTGCCGTCATCGGAGCCCGCAATTCGTGGCTGGTTACCGAAATAAACTCGTCTTTTAACTGATCTAATTGCTTCAATCGAATGTTTGCCTCCTTAAGATCTTGATATAGCTTGGCTCTGTCAACAGCCAGCGTTACCAACCCAATTAGTTGTTCCAGAGTTTCTTTTTCTGCCCTGGACAAATCATCCACTTTCTTTGCCAGACCGACGTTTATTACTCCAATCGGTTCATCCCCCAAAATTAGCGGGTAGATAATTATGGTTTTAATATTTGCAATGTTCCCCACCTCGTCTGCCACCTCCTGTGTTACGGCCGGATCAAGAATGTCCAGTAGATTTGTGGTCATTTGTCGTGACTTGTTTCTAATACAAGTAATACACAGGTTATTTTCATAATCAGATGGAATATTAATTTCATCCAACGTTTTACCCATTTTTGTCATCGCCTCTCTTATTTCTGGCGAATCACTAACAGCAACAGGTCGTAAACACTTCGTGTTCTTGTCTAAAAGACTGATCATCACCACGGCAAACCCCAACTCCTGCACAATCGCATCGGCAATTTTCTGAGAGGTACTGGTCACGTCCGCAGTAGTTAACGAAACATCGTACAAACGTCTCAGAATTGACAACGTCTGGTTTTTTACCGATAACTCAAAATTCTGCTTATAAAGCGTCTCGTTAGCCTGCTGAATGGCCTTCTGCGAATCATCCATTTACATCATTATACGAGAAAGTCAGGAATATCCTGTCGGGGTATTTGGTGCAACGTTTTCTTTATCGACTCTTTGCATGCTTCAACCGAAACCTGACCAAACAACCGACGATACTGATCAACTAAATCCATCAGTATCTTTTTTGGATCACCTGAAATAGTGACTTCGTTTAAGTCTACTGTTATGGTCAACCCATCAACCTTATTTGCCTGCTCTACCGCCAACGGTCCTATTATCATCCGCTGTTGCTCAACTATCACTTTAACCAAAGATTGGGCGTTGGCAGTAGTAAGCATACTTAATTTGAACGCCGTAAAGACTGGGCAGTCATTCTCAACTTAATCAAACCCAAAGTCATCAATGTGTATGATACAAAATACAAGTAGTCCACAATATTTCCAACATAGTACATCCCGTTTGCGTTATAGAAAAGAAAAGTAGAATCTGCTAAATATTGCGCGACAAAAGCTACCAACAAAAAAGTAATCTGGTTTCGCATAATTCCACCCAACACCTTTCGTGACAGGCTATATGTCAACAGCGCCACAGACACATACAGTGCCTGCCCTAGTGGGTATCCAAAATCCAAAAAGATCGTCAACGGCTTTGACCAATCAAACTCATACCCACGCAAAAATAACATGTACGAAAAAAAGAGTAAGGTTACGGGAAATATCACCGCCTGAATTTGCGAGTAAAAAGATTTAAGACTTATTTTCACCCCCGAAGCCATCGCCAACAAAATAATCCCGATCAGGTAAAACGGAATATTTCCAAAAAACCCAACATCTCCTAGCGATGGGTACAGAATTTCCACTCCCAAAATCAAATTGTAACAACTATTGACCGTCTGTCCGAAAAATTCAGCAAGCAAACCAAACGACAAAAACATAATTGCCCTACCCATCAAACTCTTCCAACCTCCCCACTGCTTTGCCGCCACCAAACCCACAATCCCGCCGAATAACGACACCGTTGTCCCATAAACTGCCCCAAATAAATAATTGTCAAATCCCCCTTGCTCGCCAGAAAGATTTAAAGCTATCCACCAAACAGTTACCAACACAAAAAAGCCGATTACCAACGATGTTAATTTGTTATTCTTGATAGTCGCAACCATGTACCTAATAATAGGTTAATGCTTATTCCCAAGAGTGTCAAATGATTCCACACTTCCCCGAATCCAAAAGGCTCGAATTAACAGATAAATCAGAGGTGGAGCAATTTACCCAAGAATATCCCCCCTACTCAGACTTTAACTTTGTCAGTCTTTGGAGCTGGGACGTTGATCAAAAAACCAAGCTGTCACTTCTGAATGATAATTTATTAATCAAATTCAGCGACTACTGCGATGGTAGTGAATTTTGGTCTGTTATTGGTAAAAATGAGCTTGATGCAACCATTCTTCGACTGTTTGATTATCTCAGACAAACCAATGGCTTAACAAAATTAAGGTTAGTGCCCGAATCCGTGATCAAAACATTAAGTGCAAACCACAAATTTCAAATACAGGCTGATTGCAATAATGACGACTATGTAATGTCGATACAAGACTTATCACAAATGAAGGGAACTAGATTTTTATCCAAAAGAAATCATGTTAACAAGTTTGTAAGAACCTATACGGACAAGGTTAAAGTAAAGCCTCTTGATGTAACAACAAACTATAATCAGGGGAAAATTTTAGAAACATTTAAAAAATGGACGCAAATAAAAAATCGTGACAAAAATGAAACCCAAAGAGAACTCATGGCCATAAAAAGACTGTTTATTGTTGCAAGTAAAACCAAAATAAACGGTGTCGGCGTCTGGATGGACGATAATTTGATAGGTTTTTCAATAGAAGAAATAATTGATTCCGAATGGGCAATCATGCATTTCGAAAAAGCCGACACCGGCTTTTCTGGGCTGTACGAATTTCTCAACCTCCAATCAGCCGTCTATCTGCAAGCCGAAGGTTGTAAATTTTTAAACTTAGAACAAGATTTGGGTGACGAAGGTTTGAGGCGAGCCAAGCTGTCTTACCGCCCAGTCAAAATGCTAAAAAAATTCACCATTGCTCCCCTAACCTAACGTTCCAACACCACCATCTTTGTTCGCAAAGATCCAAAGAATGTTTTTGAAAACTTCTCTGCCTTGTCCGCGTCAAAATCTTTACAACTGAAAATATCTATAAAACATCGATTGTCCACCTCATCGGCATGAACCGTAATACTCGAAGTTTCAATAAACTGCATCGCTGACCATCCTTCCAACTTCCCCACCCCAAACCGATCAATAATTGTTTCTCCGTGCGCCTTCATTTTTAGAAGAGGAATCAGTTTAGAAATAAAATCTTTGATTGACTTGTCACTCGAAACTATTCCATGATTACAACCATAAAGGTCTATACTTGCTGATTTTCCCCACGACTGCAATTTCGACATACGCTAAAACATTGTAAAGTAATCCTCGTTCTGCATCAACCACAAAACCACTAATTCCTTATAAATAACAACCCGATAAAAATTAATATACTGAAAAACACCTTCTTTCCCAACGTCTCCCCGGCCAAATCTTCTTTCATAATCTTAGGAAACCAGATCGAAGAGGCCACCGCAATTACCAGCATTATCAATGGCTGCGAGCCCTCAACAATGTACACCCTTGGGGCCGTCGTCATTGACAAGGCCAACGACTGAACCAAAATTGCCGCACCCGCAATCACATTCGACAGCATAATGAAATTTAAAACAGGAAAATGCCGAACCATATTCTTTTTTGAATTTGGCTTTTGCCACATATACACTCCCAGCGGGATAGCTGCCAAAAACGCCCCCAGATACTGATAGAACACTGTTGTCCAGAAGTCCTGCTCTCTCACCACATACCTAAACAAAAGACCGATTCCGGCATACATCAACATTGCCACTGTCATCAGCCAAAACGATCGTCGCAGCTTAAATGTATTAAGAGACAAGTTGTCTGTAGACAAAACCAGACTGCTGGCCAATATCAAACCAAAACCTACCAACTGCATTCCTGTTAAAGGTTCGCCCAAAAAAACTGTTGAAAAAACCAGAACGTATATTGGGGCCAGTTGCATAAGAGGCACCACTCGCGTTGCCTCGTCTATCTGCAATGCCTGCAAATACGGCAATATGTAAAACAGCAAAAACACCCCAGAAACGAGTAGCGCCAGTATTTCAGGTCCCCCTATTTGATTTACCCCGAAAACCATTCGGATAATCAAGGCCATCGCCCCCAGTACCACCCCACTTAATAATGTCACCACCAGCGGATCAGTATTCTTTTTCGACAATACAAACTTATCGATATATATCGCCGCACAATATAAAACTGGCGTCGCCAGTGCAAACCAAAACCAACTCATTGTCTAATGATAACAAACCCTAGTCGTTGACATGCCATGCACACTACTCTCATAATTTATAATACATGCGCAGCCCCCATCCGCTTCTTCTGGTACTTGTGATTGCATTAACAAGTTTTGTTAACTTTGTCCTGGATCCCACAATTCCCCACCTTGTTCTGACAATTATCCTGGCCTATTTAATATACCTCCTCTTTCATAATTTATATTCAGAAGCAAACGCTTACCAAAAACAATTAAGAAGTCTGGAAAATGCTCTCTCGCTCGTATCCATCACCATCGAATCAACTGTCGATGGTGTGCTCATAGTTGATAAACAAGAAAAAGTTACCAAGCACAACCGCCGTTTTGTTGAGATGTGGAAAATACCTCCCAATGTTGTTAACTCTAGAGACCAAAATCAAATCCTAAAATACACCAGCGACCAGTTGGTTGATCCGGAATATTTCATCAAAAAAATACAGGAAACGCATGATCACCCGAGCATTGAAACTCTGGATGTTGTTCAGTTAAAAGACAATCGGGTGTTTGAAGTTTATTCCCTCCCGCAAAAATTAAAAGATGAGGCCGTTGGCCGCGTCTGGAATTTCCATGATGTCACCATCCACAAACGACAGGAGGAAAAATTAAAAGAGAACATGGAGCTTCTTAAGACTAAAACCCTCGAGCTGGAACAAACAAGCAAGTTCATGGTTGACAGGGAAATCCGCATGAACGAGCTCAAGCATCAAATCCAAAAACTTGAACACGAACATCTTCCCCCTCCAGCAAAATAGACACACTGGTCATTGACACGTCCTCGCAAATAGATTGTAATTAATTCACGTAGTATGGAGACACCTGCCCCAGTCGTCCCACCGACCGAAACCAATTCCCCGGTTTCCACTAAATCTAAATTCCCCAAATGGATCCTTTTGTTAGTTGCCGCAGTCGGAATTCTGGCAGTTGTTGGTTTCGTCACTTTTCTTAAACTTTCGCCCCAATCAACCCCAATCTCCTCCCAACCCTCCACCTCAACCAAAGAAGTCAACGCTTTATCTTTATATCACTGGTGGACATCTCCCGGCGAATCAGCCGCCATCAACAGTTTGTTTGGAGTTTTCAAGAACAGCTACCCGGACGTGGCCATTATTCCCGCTCCGGTCAGTGGCGGTGCAGGATTCCAAATTTTTCCCCTAATTCAATCGCTTGTCAACGCCGGAGAAGCTCCGGACGCCTTCCAAATGCATGCCGGTTATGAAGCCAGACCGTACTATGATGCCGGGCTACTTGAACCCATTGACGCTCTCTGGCAATCCGAAAAATTAGAATCGGTTATCCCCAAAGTGATTCGGGACATGACCCAGTTTGATAATCACTATTATTCAATCCCCGTTAACGTTCACCGCGTCAACGTAGTTTGGTACAATCAAAAACTTCTTAAACAAAACGGAATCGACGCCTCCAGGTTGACCACCTGGGACAGTTTCTTTGCCGCCTGTGACAAGCTGAAAGCCGCCGGAGTTAAATATCCCATTCAGATGGGGCCTACCTGGACCGCCAGTCACATATTCGAACAAATTCTGGCCAGCCAGGGTGTCAGTTTTTACGAAAACTTTATTAATGGCAAAATTCTTTCAGCCCAGGATCCCACCCTAAATCAAGCTTTAACCACCTTTAAAAAATTCCTCTCCCACGTCAACCCCGACAACTCCACCACAGTTAAGGATTGGGACGATGCCATACGAAGGATAATCAAAGCCGAAGGCGCATTTAGTATCATGGGTGATTGGGCCAATGGCGAATTCAAATTAATTGGCATGAAGCATAACACCGATTACGGCACTATACCTGTCCCCGGTACCAATGATATGTATGGCTTGTGTATTGACACTTTCCAACACCCCAAAGCCGCCTCCCACCCCACAAATTCTGACCGCTGGCTCAAGGTTGTTGCCTCAAAAGCCGGTCAAGACGCCTTCAACCCAATCAAGGGTTCCATTCCTGCCCGCACCGACGCTGACGTTTCCCTTTATGATGATTATCAAAAGGGGGCCATTTCTGATTTCAACAAGTCCACCTACATGTACCCCAGTATTGTTCACGGCAGCGGTATGCCTTCTTCATTCAAACTTAAACTTAATGATATTGTCGACAACTTCGTTCAAACCCAGGATATCAATAAAGCCGCCGTGGCCATTGTCAATCAAATCCAATCCACCCTGCCCGAATTCACCAAGGTTTGGTCTCTCGAATAGGTAGGATTGAAGATGAGTAGTATCAAAAATCGCCTCGTTTTCTACTTCAGCAGCATCATTTGTCTGCTCCTAATTCCTCTGGTTTGTCTGTTAATTAATTATTACCTCCAATCCCGCTATCAAAAAACGCTCGAGGCGGTTTCCATCGAGTATCAGGTCTCAGGGTCGCTAAACAATCTGGTCGTTTCATTCGGATCTTTTCTTAAAAATCCCCAAGACGGTAAGGCCTCTCAGGACTATCTTCTCCAAAAACAAAACGTCAATAAACTTATCTCTAAACTCCCCCGCTCTTCGTCCAATTCAGACATTGCCAAGCGCATTGAAAGCACGGTGGGGTTTGTCGTCGAATATTGTGATAAGGCCATTGATAGCAGTAAAAGGGGAGATTTCAGTCAGACTACTGAAATTCTGGAACAAATAAATCGCGGCAACAACAGTGTTAAGCAAGACACCTCCGACTTGATTTTTTCTGAACTTGAAAAATCGCTATCCGAGCAACGAACCCTTCAAACCGTCATCAATATCGGTTGGCTGGTCGCCTTCCTGATAATAATTACGGTCATATCCACCAGCGTCTATCTGGCAGTTTTTTGGTCAAACAGCATTACCAGGCCCCTCATAAAGCTCTCCAATCTTGCCACCGGCATCACCCGGGGCAATCTTCAGTCAAATGTCGACAAAGAACTATTGGACATGCAAGACGAAATCGGCAGCCTTTCTACCTCCTTCAATCTCATGGTTTCCCGCCTTCGTAGTCAAATCACCGAATTGGATAATTCCAATAAAGCCATTGAGCAATCAAAAAAGGAACTAGAACAACAATCATCCAGCCTTCAACAAATGAATGAGCTGATGACCGGAAGGGAACTAAAAATGATCGAACTCAAAAACGAAATCGAATCCCTAAAACGACAGATTCCTACTGTAAATTAATATCATTACCCTCAGGTCATTATTAAATTCTCTTCTCAGATTTTGGTCTAAAAATTCTAAACAATCACCCCCCTCTTCCCGCTGGGCAAAATACCTGACCATAAGTAAGTCAATCCCACCAGAATCCTTATGCCCAACTCAGTTAAATTAGTTCGTTTCGGTCTTAATTTCGTCCATATACACCACTTCCCAAACGTGACCATCAGGATCCGCAAATCCCCAACTGTACATCCAGCCCTGATCATCCGGTTTTTTGTGTGTCGTACCCCCGGTTTTAAGAGCTTTATGTACCATTTCGTCAACTTGTTGCCGGCTTTTGGCCGACAACGCCACAATCACCTCTGTCGCTTTTGTAGCATCGCTTATTTTTTTATTAATAAAGGTCTTAAAAAACTTCTCCGTCAGCAACATCACGAATATATCCTCCCCCACAATCATGCAGGTAGCCTTATTATCCGTAAACTGCGGATCAAACGAAAATCCTAAACCTGCAAAAAACTCAACTGATCTTTTAAGATCCTTAACCGGCAAATTGACAAATATTTTAGTGCTCATCGATTATTTTGCGTTTTTATCTGGCTGGTGAACACCGAAAGTATTTCCTTCGGTATCCACAAAATAACCTTGCCAGGCTATCCCGGGTAACGCATACTTCGACAACGCCACCGCTCCCCCACCGGTCACAATTTTTTCAGCATACTTATCAAAGTCATCCACCTCGATCGTACACACATAGGCATTTGTTCCAAATCCGGTAGGTGGAAGTTCAGCTGGGCGAGGCAGTAACCCGCCGTTTATTCCCGGCTCTTTACTGCCCTTACCGGCCGTCATAATCATCCAATACTCCTGTTTGTTCCACTGTTCAAACTTCCAACCAAAAACGTCCTCATAAAACTTCATCGCCCTTACGGGATTATCTGCTTGAATCTCAAAATGAACAACTCTATTCATAATTAAACAATTTAAAAAATAAATATAAGTCTATACCAATTCTGCTCACAATCTCATTTATTTTCTGTGAGAATTCATACAGCCATTAAACCTGAGTCTTGTTACCAGGCAGAAAGTGCTAAGTATGCCGTCACCAAAGGCAAGCTTCTTGTTCCTGGAGGCTCGCCGTATATCTGAAAACAATCGTTGCAAATATCCCCCAAACCTGGCAACACAACCGGAGTTACTATAACTAGTGCCTCATCTGTAGCCTGATCTCCTGGCCCATATCCGCAGGCGTGGGAGGTAATCTTCCCCCACCGATGCTCTGTACGTTCTCCGTCACAAATCTCAGGCAATTCACTCTCTCGATCTTTCATTATAGCCCTGAGTTATACCACCACTATCATTCTTGGGCAAATCCCCGTTTGTCCGATCTGGGTCAATTGTTATCAAGATACTGCTTTACAAAAAAAAGTCCCAGCTGGGTTCTCTCGTCAAGTATGTCTCCGTTCATCACCATTTTCATTACTTGATCAAAGGGTATTTCCTCAATCTGTATTTCTTCGTCGTCCTCATCATGAGAAAAGTCCACCTTTTTTACATTTAAGGCCAAATACAGATATCCCATATTCTTCACAATCCCATTTAATGGCCAATACTTTCCCAGTTCAATCCATTCTTCACTTGTAGCATGAACCTCTTCTAGCATCTCTTTTTTTGCCGTTGCCAAAGGACTCTCCGTAGGCAACTGGATGGTGCCGGATGGTAACTCAACACTTTCTTCTTCAATGGGATAACGCCATTGCCTAGTCATCAGAATGTTTCTCTCTGGGGTTAGTGGCACCATCACTACGTGTCCCCTACCTTCGAGAACCATGTACCGGCTTTCTGTTCCCTTTGGTGTCAAAATAATATCGTCACGGAATTTGTATCCATACTTATTCTCGTACAAAACTCTCTTCTGAATTGTTTTCCAGGGATTTCTCATTTT
>MEXR01000060.1:0-23051 GCA_001773775.1 Candidatus Amesbacteria bacterium RIFOXYB1_FULL_44_23
CGCTACTTAATTTTACCAAAAAACCAACATACTTTTGGGTTATTTTTATTAGCCAGCCCTCATACTCGCTTATTCTACTGTTGTTCGATCAGAGATCTATTTCCTTGTCTGCCTTAGCTGCTCTTTAAGTGGGTCAAAAGTTAAAAATTCAATTCCTCCCGGCTCAGCTTGATCTAAGTTAATCATTCCTCTCAGATGAGCTTCCTCATGCTGATAAAGTCTTGCCAAAAACCCACTGATCTTTTCTAACCGCTTTTGTAGTCGTTCGTCAGTCCACTCCATTTGTATCCATTCAGGTCGTCCTACGTCTGCCGCAAATATTCCGGAACTTAAACAAAATTCCCGGTAATAATTAACCTCGCCTGCTTTCTTAATTATTTTGGGATTAATAAAAGTGTGCAATTCGTTGTCCACAAAGGTCACAAATACCGCTTTCGACAAGCCTATTTGCGGAGCAGCAAAACCCCTCCCATATCCAACCGCCTTCCTATATCGCATCAATATCTCACCCAACCGTTTTCCCAACGCAATCCCCTCTTCCGTTGTTACTGGACTGGCAACTTGCCTTAACACAGGATCTCCCGCATAAATCACGTCTGGGAATTGATCTAATATTTTTTCAAACTCAACCACCCTTGCCCTAATCACATTAAGCATTTTCTCGATTCTACCCCAAAGTTGTATATCTGTCCTCCGGTGACTCATCACCTAGACCCTTAACCAACAGCGAAACCCCCTAGATCCATAGTATGAGGGCGCACCGTTGTGATACACAAAGACTTTGCCATACCGGCGGTCAGCAAATAGAGCCCCACCCAAATCTCTGACATCTTTGGGTGTTTTAAGCCAACTCGACGTTTTCGTATCGAAATTTCCCAGTTCCTGCAACTCTCTATATTGTTCCTCCGTTAATAGCTCAACGCCCATAGCAGCTGCCATATCAATGGCGGTATCTTTTGGTTTAAACGATTTCCTTGCCTCCCGTCCCGCATTGTCGTAACAAACATTTCTACGGCCCAATGGTGTTTCCGAACAGCAATCATAAAAAATGTATTCGCCCGTCTTTTTGTCAAACCCAACAACGTCTGGTTCACCACCGGTTCTTTCCATTTCGTAAAGGGACCGCAGTTTTTCAGCATTTACTTTGAGTTTGTCTTGTGCCCTGCCCCACTCAATTCCCTTGTGGCGGCTTACGTTCTTCTCAAAACGGGTTTTCAGCGTCTTGAGCAATTCCTCAGTTTGTTCCAACGACAACTCTCTTTTATTTCTACTAACGCTAGTCATGCTTTTATATTACCCCAAAAATCCACCAACTTGTGCTTCAGACTCCTTAATCAACTATTGACCCCGCTCCCAGGAAAACCTCTGTACATAGACTACTGTATCAGCCTTCAAACTTGTTGTACTTGGGAGTAAACCACTTGCTCAACCGCACAAGCTTAGATAAAAAGCAAACATTCCTGTTTCTATTTACTCGGATTTTCTCTTCTTCAGACCCTCTCGCTTCTCAACTATTCTCTCTGGATTTCCCACGGTAGACAGTGATCCTGCCCCAAATACTAACGCCGCCTCATGACCATGTTGGCTTGAACCACTGTGAGCTTTTCTGTGCATGAAATATTTATTCACTGTTTAGGCAGCATTGTTACCGCATTCACCCTGCTGGACCAGGTTTCCGCACCACACTCCCGCCTTCCTAACGCTTTGGACATCTAACGGACAAAACCCCAATTCTCCATAAAACCTGCACATCCTGCTGATTATATCATTCTACAGGTTATGTTGTCCTATTTAATGGCCGTGGATCTACTTTATTAACAATAGTGCACCTCAATACCTGTTTTGTCCAATTGTGATCTTTCGAACTTCTCATTCAGTGATCAACTCACTATCTGGCTTCCCACAAAGCACAAGGGCTCGCAATCAACTCATCGCCAATCTGGTAAGCCAAAGTATTTGCATTCGCAAAAATGTGCATGCTTCAGATTAATCTCTCAGGATAAGGCCTTTCATCACCGCCAACTCGAAGTTGTTCCCCCTTCTCCAATCTTCAATCCCGACGAGGTTATATTCTGGCTTATATAAAAGACCTTGGGAAATAATTTTCTCAATCCCCTCCCGGTCAAAGTAACCCCAGTCTTTTATCTCACCCTCTGCCAGAATAATTTTTCCAGAAACAACCCGACCTCTAAATACAAACGCCAAACTGGATCTAACATCACCCCTATCTGCTGTATAAATTCCAATCAGACCCGTTAATTCAACCTCCACACCTATTTCTTCTTTTGTCTCCCTCCGAGCAGTCTGCGCAGGATCCTCATGCGGTTTCATTCCTCCCGCTGGAGGTCCCCATTTATTTCCTTTCGCCTCCGAATCTTGCTGTAACAAGAGTAATCTGCCTTGTTCATCCTCTATAAACACAGCCGCAGACACACTTACCGGAAGTCTATGTTTTCTCTCCGCAGCGCCTTCAATACTCATACCATGATGTAGATTTTTGTTTTCTAACCTTCATTGGAATTTCCAAATTTCCCCAAGTGTCACAGCTGTTGCAATGGTATCCGGTCCGATTATATTGTTGGCCTGTATTGAAGTTATTACTGATATCCGTACCCACAACCTTCATTTCCTTTCCGCAAATAGGACATTTCATAGCCGCATTCTACTCCTGTTTGTATCCAAATAAAAATCGAATAAGTCAGTATAAAATGTTCCGGGAGTTAAGCGGGATTAGTACTTATTTATTAGCAAATGATAACCTTTTTCGGTAAGTCTTTCCCTTAACAACTTTATTGCTTTGGGGCCAAGTCCATGCAGAACAAATAATTCTTGTTCACTGTGTTTAATAAGTTGAGTAAGCCGTGTAATGCCAATACTGTCAATCGCACGAAATGCAGGCGCTCCTATTCTGGGAAATTCCTCTCCATATTTTTCACCCATTTCTACACTGGAACAGATTGGGCAAACCGGACATGAACTGCTTTTATCAAAAGCGTGTCCGTTTTTGCAGATTTTCATTGCCACAGTGTTACATATCTAGGTTCGGACCTCCAGCTCAAGTACAGAAAAGTACAGACTAAAAATGTGGTGCACGCCAGATAGGACGATTACCGAAAGGCTGACTGGATTTTCTGTCGTCGACCATCCAAATTTTATTCTCCGGCTAACTAATCACCGACTCCCGATTTAATCCTCATCGACATTTTGGAAACAAAACAACCTGCGTGTCATTTTTGATAAAATAGTCTCATGATTAAAACAGGCAGAATACAAAACATAAATGTAAATTACAAAGAATGGTTCCTTGGCACGTTTATCAATGAAAAGGAATTTAACACCAGTGATACCAGCCATTTTGAAATCAAATGGAGCTCGCAAAAAAAGGGAGACGTTTTTCCGCTGAAAGAAAAAACTGTCGAAGATAAATCATGTAAGTCCATAGCTATATTGATTAAAGGAAAATTTAAATATTCATTTTTGAAAGCAGACTCCTCGTTTGATGAATACTTAATTAAAAGTGAAGGAGATTTCATTTATTGGGCTCCCGACATCAACCACAAAACCGAATCTCTTGAAGATTCAGTAATACTAACCATTAGGTGGTATCAATAAATTCTTATAACAACACCGCCTGAACTTATACGATTTCATCTGGAGAAATTGTCATTGGCTTAGAAAACTCCGTACATACGTAATTAAGAAGAATGAGATGGAACACAATTTTAAAATTAACTGCCGGCAGAACACCTTGACTACCTTTTATAAACAATCTCAACGACATCACGTCTTACTTGACCAATATAATCTCTTTTGACATCGTGTAAATCAATCACTATTACCCTAACTGCCTCTTTCCCTTTCCCAAAGCTTCCTGCTTCTCTGCAAATCTCCTTCCGACCCTGATGGCCGGTTGTTCCAAACACTTATAACTCACAAATGATGCGATTATTGTCACAAACAAGCTTATCAACCAGATAATGTATATAGGTAGGTAAGAATAAAATGCATATATTAAAGTTATCAGAATAACTGCGTGACTAAGATAGATGCTATAGGAAATTTTACCCAGAAAAACGAACGGCTTTATTTTTAAAAATCCTGACATTCTTGTCGAAAAAGCAAGAATTATTAACAGTGCAATTCCTGAACTAATTAAAACGTCGCTCATTAACGAATGCTGATCCCCTATCCCCTCGTCTATAAATGCCCAATACCTCACCGTATATAGAAGCCCGGAAATTACCAACAACATTATCTTTAACATCCCTGAAAGCTTGCCAAATCGACTGCAAATTGTTTTTCTGTGCTTAGCCAGAAGCGCTCCCAAGATAAACAGATACACAAAAGCCATGATTTCATAATAAAAAGCCGCTAAACCAATCCCTAAGAGCAGATTAAGTTTCCAGTCATACTTTTTAATAAATAACATCAGGAGCGGAAATATTATTGATATTCTCACCTCTACCGCCAATGACCACAATACCGGGATATATTGCCCGTAGCCGAAAGGTCTGATTAACACCAGGTGATTAAGTAACGATCCGAAGGTTACTGGCCTGACCCAAATACTGTTAAACCAGCCACTAAGGCCTGGTATTCCCAGGCGCGAAACTAAAGCGAAAAGCGTCAAAGCCAGAATTAAAATCCCGTAATAAGGGACATAAATCCTAAACCATCTTTTAATCAAAAACGACCGATAAGAAACTTTCTTGCGAGAGTAGAATTTCAATGATAATACAAATCCGCTCAGAACAAAGAAAAACAGCACCGCTTCGTATCCTGCCCAAAAAACATGTAGAGGTGTGTACTTTAGTAAATTAACCCAATTAGAAGACCCGAACGTGTCTGAATTAAAAACAATTAAAACCAGGAAATAATGGTAGGCCAATACCGTCAAAGCCACAATTCCTCGTAGCGAATCTAATTCCTGATAACGATCTTGCACAACCATTAGGTTTTTATCGTCAGTCCAAAAACTATTTCCGTCATTAATATTTCTACTAATCCTGTTTTACCTGGAAACTCTTATATAAAAGCAAATACAAACCTGCCGTTACAAATCCATAAACCAAATCTACTATAAACCCCGAGGGGGGGGTAATAGAAACCGCAATATATTTCAACATATACCTCTGATCAACTAATTCTACCAAATTCAAAAACCATCACCCCTTCACTTCTAGCTGCGCTACACACAACCAGTGGTCGGTGTTGGCTTTGATCACTTTTTGGTTTATTAAATCAAACTTCGGAGTAAACAATATTTTATCCGGCCTGGATCCTCTTTCAGCTGTAACAGGCCGGGTTATCTCCTGTCCCAGAGCATTCTTAACCTGAAATATTCTAAAAAACTCAGCATAAATAAGTTCCGGATTATCAAAGTTCATGTCCGCACAAAAAATGAGAGGTTTGGGCAACTTCAGCAATACCGCCTCTATTTTGGTCTTATAACCAATGTTTTTCGACGAATCATACTCCTCACCAAAAATTCCCACCGGCAAAAACATTGAGTTGGCAACATAAATACCACCGACATTGACGCATTGGATTTTTTCGTCAAAGCTGTGATACTGCCTTCCGTCGTAAAAGTTTTTAACAAAATTCGGATTTGGCAAATCCAATATCATCTGTTCTGAAAAAGGCATTCTGCTTATTATCGATAACGTCAAATCATAATCTGCATCTATGTGTGACTTGTTATGGGGAACGTCGAACACAAATTCGTAATTCATGTACTTCGCCATTAATTGACTCAGGCTTCTCACACTGTTTGAGTGGGACTCTTGCAAACAAACAATGTCCAAAGATTGCTGTTTTAGCTGATCAGCAAAGTAAGAAATATCCTCCGGCAAATAATCAAATTGCCCGTAAGATCTCATTTGACGGCCCCCCGCAATGTTCCATGACGCGATTCTCAAATTCACCAAATTATTGTACCATCACAATCACCCTCTCAACGCTCCACCCTGGGTGTGTCGTATCCTTGCTATACTCCCCAAGGACCAAGAGCATAGAAAATTTCAACCAACAAAGTTTTCCTTACTTAACAAGATAAGATTCAATGAAACCACAGCTTTTGCAGGCATATTGAAAAGTTTTAGTTTTATTCATTTTCTCAAATTTCCACTTACTATATTCCAGTTTATCTGTCCATTCCATTCCTACAGCACCAACGGGTGGAACAAACAATCCTTTTGTCATTCCGCCGCTACACTTCGGACATTTTTTAGTTTCTTCCACAAAACATTTTCCTCCCAATTTATATTAACATAACTTTGGGCATATTTAGTATTAACTGGCTCGCCCGGTTCTACGGATTTAGAACTTTTTTCAAAAACTCTGACTCTTGAGGAAGCAGCCTGATCGTCGCTTCATCAATTGGCAGCCATTCAATCTCCTCCTCTGCTTTTCCTTTATCTTCACCAACAATTTCCATTCTAAACAAATGAATGTCTTTTATTACTATCCTTCCATCCGTCTCAGTTGCTGGTCTAATCACCACTCCCAACTTCTCCATCGCCCTCAAGTTCTTGAGTCCTGTTTCTTCTTGTACCTCTCGTAGGGCGGCTTCTTCATATGTCTCCCCTTCCTCAATATGTCCTTTTGGAAACGTCACTCCGTCATTATTGACAAACTTTACTACCAAAATTTTTCCCCCTCTAATAATCACTCCTCCTGCCGAAGTCGCTTTTTGAACTAAAACATGATCCCCCATTGTCCAGCCTGGCGTCGAAGTCGCCCTAATTCTTACCCAATCCCCTTCCCCCCAATGAATCACTCCCGGACTTATGGTGTATGTTTGTCCTTTCTTAAGTACCTTCTTCACTCCATCCAGATACAAATCCAGTTCTCCCTCTTCTACCTCATATGTCTCTACCGACTTAATGTGTCGGTGTGGCTCTGACTTTTTTACATACGCTATCGCTGCACTGTAATTAGGGTGCAATTTCGATGGGTCTATCTCACATAAAATTTCTGTGGGATTATCTTCAGAGTTAGGAATTATCGCTTTCCCTGGAAATTCTTCTTTCAAGCTGTTCAAGATTTGCTGGACCGTCACTCCCAAATTTTACCTCAAAAAGTTCTAATTCGTAGCATTGTACCTCCTCAGTTCTACATATTTAGAACTTGGCTCGCTCAAGTGGATGAGTTTAGAACTATCGACTACCCATATTCTAACCAACCACAGTGCCACGATACCAGCCACACCAATTCACAGGACCATTAAGCCCCATAGTTGACCCACACTGATAAGTGGGAATTATTCCAAGTACACCAAGAACAACATATAAAAGTACCAACACCACAACTACCATCAACCAAAACCAGCACTTTTTGTACACTAAATCCATTGTATATCGGTGGAGTTAATTAGGAATAGGTGGAATGAAATTAAGAGTTTATGTTCGAGTTATCAAAAGTCTGAACAAATCCATCCCATTTGTCACTAGTTAAATCATACTCTGTAAATTTATTTTTCATATATTCACCAATTACAGCCTTCCAAAATTTCCTTGCTGAAACATTTACACGGAGTTCTCTAATCTCCCATTTTCCGGGATACAGCTTAAAAACCTTTTTGGCCACGTTCTTCCCTATTCCTTTATTCCTAAATTCTTTCTTTATATAAAGTTCAGATATACTGTTAGCCATTTTTTCAATTACACTGTAATTATTAATTAGTACAAACCCGATAATCCCAAGGTCCAACATTACAAAAAATGGATGTCTGTCTGATTTTTCCCAGTAAGAATCCAGATATTTGTACGGCTCGATATCTACTTTATTCAAAATCTCTTTCTGATATTCCTTAATCAAATCTCCAAGCAGATTCTTATCTTTAATATCCACCTCTTTCAAATCAATATTCATGTTAAAAGTATATCAGTCAAATAAATCCGAAGAAAATCGAAGAAATCCGTAGAAGTGCTGGCTGCGTTCTACTGATTTAGAACAGGACTAACGCTCCAAACTGGGGACTCGTGGTTTGTTCATGTTTAATTCACTAGGAATCTCACAAACGGCGTATGACTTTGGACCTATCACGGCATACAAACCTCCGCAACAAATCTCTTTGTTTCCGGGACATATGCCTGGATTAATACATATCGACTCTCCCGCCTTTTTACACAAAACAACTGGTTTAATCTTACTGGTCGATAAAAAGTAAAATACAAATACAATTAAAGAAGCAAAAAGCAAAATCAAAAAAACAATCTTATATTTTTTATTCATACCATTCGCTTAAACAGTTGCCTTATTCTACCAAAAATTCGGAATCTATCCTGTCGAGATCCCTCAAAAGAACTCAGCTCGCCAGGTGGAACGATTACCGAAAGGCAGACTGGTCTGATATATTTGAGTTTCCTGGATTAGTTTTAGAACAGACTACGATACTCTTGAAAGCTTAGGTTATTCGTTTCTACCCAAACTTAGCTTACCTTCTAGAATTCTCTCCATTATCAACGTGGTTGTTATTCTACTAGTTCCAGTGGAATATAGTTCTTTTCGCATCGCAACTATCTCATTTCCAATGGACGCAGAAGATGGAGTAGTAGGATTTGGTAATCGGGCTGCCAACACATCTTCCAATAAAAATTTTGTGTAGGGATTATCGTCCAGATGAGCCATGAAGCCCATTTCTACCGGTAGTTCTAATTTGGTTGGCTCGACTGTTGCAAGCGTTGCTCTGGCTTGTTTAGATTTTAATAGAGCCGAATATAGTTCACTTATCTTAAGAGCTAATGCTGGAAAACTCCGCCCAACTTCAAAAAACTGCGATAAGGATTGTCTTTGTGTAAAATCTGTCCCACTCTCCACTGCCATCAAAAAACCTAATTCATCGACTTCATATACATCCGCAAGTACCCCCGACGCTGCTGCGAGCAACTCTGCGCTTACTTGTTTTTCACTACTTGCCACAAGTTCATTTTATCGCAATAGTGTTTGCATGTCAAACTATAGGACTAGTGCTCACTGAGTTCTACAGATGTAGAACCAAACCAATCTAATGCTGGCTGATTTAGTCAGGCCTTATTCAACTACAACTTCTTCGCCATCACCAACCAACGTCACCCTACCATCTTTAACTAATAGCGCCTGATCATCAGTCAAAACTCTCACTGGCAGGGTCGTTTTCGAAATCCCCCTCTTAATTAGTTCCCGATATTTTTCTCGATTGTAATGAACGCTAATCAAAAAAGGCACCAGCCCCATCGCTTCGAGGCTTTCCAACCCATATCGATTGTCCACAACCCTCTTCCATTCATGCATTTCAATCGTGGGGCAAGCTATATAGGTACCGGAACTAACCCCAACGTAGACAACTCCCCTATCAATAAGTTCTTTTATCACTTTCTCAAAACCACTTTCCTTTACCTGCTTAAGAAGATAAAACCCGTTTCCCCCCTCAACATAAATCACATCCTGATTTCCTAGTATTTCACGCAATTCTCCCTCATTCTTGCCAGCAATATCCACAACTTGCACACTAAACCCCATATTTCTTAATTCTTTTTCGTCCTCCTTTGAAAAAGTGTCATCTTCCACAACATTTGCCGCAGTATTAACAAAACTCAGACTAAGTTGAGATGGTGCCTTAGGCAATACCTTCAGCAATTCCCTTTTTATAATCGGAAAACGCACCCCCGCCGATGACAAAAACAATGTCTTCATCTCCTAAATTTTACCTCAAAAAGTTCTAAAATCTCAAAATCGAGATACCGCACTATACTGCATCGTTCCCAAACCCAAATTTCTGACTATACAGTTCACCCCCCCTAACAACATCCGCTCTCCTCTTCTGAGTATGCTTAATATCATTCCCCTCATAGATTTGAAAAATATGACCGATATAAAATTTGGATTTTTTCAACAACTTAATAGGTGTCGCAATTTCACCAGTTTTCAAACCGCATGCTTTTAATATTTTTTTATCAATAAAATCATTAAATCTTTCCTTTGAAGTAAAATCAGCTCGGTGGGATATAGAATCCACACAACGTCCCTCGAACATTTTCGAACATCCCTCACAAGTCGAATCACACCCCATTACAATTTTTATTTTTACCTGTGGGTCTTCTCTGATTTTCGCCGCTATTTTGTGAAGAGAATGTCCAAGTAAGTGCGGTTTCAAATCTTTTCCTGCTCCCAAGTCACGAATTATGTCAAAAAAGTGGTGTACAAGTAATTCCAATAATTCCCCCATAGTCGCAGTATATCAAACTTCAAAAACCATTAAATCCCGCTCCCTAGCCCTGAAGATATGCGCCTGAACCTAAACAAGGTCTTTTTGCTTTAGAAGATAAGGTGCAAGTGGAATTAATTAGGACAAGAGGGAAGGAAATTAAGACACTAACCAGAGAAGCTACTACTTATTCCACCACATTTCCACATAGCCACCCCTTGCTTCTTCCCACTCTTTAACTCCCACATCTTTCAGTAATTTATATATTTTCTTAAACCCGTCATCTGGGCTAACTACTTTGCTCTTAAGTTCAATTTCCACAAAAGTCCCCAGGTCTTTTACCTCATCACAATCAAACTGAAATTCTCCGTAGCTGTAACTATTTCTGGTCTTATCAATAACGGCGCTGACCTTAAATCCCAATAATTCAAAAATTTTCAACAGCTTATCTGGTTTCCCTAAGCTAGTTTCCACTTCATCCAAGTAAGCCCGACCTTCTGCCTCCAATTCCCTGTGGTAGTGTTTGTAGGTTACTCCCCCCTCCTTCTCGTCTATTCTTATTCGTAAATAATCATCAGCCCTTTTCTTCCCAAGTCTATCCTCAAAAAGAAAATCCTTATGTGGTGGATTGAAATAATAATCAATTTGATGCGAAGACCTAATGAGTTTGGTATTCTTTTTTAGCCAAGCCACAAGAACTTCTGGTTTTTTCGGCTTGATTTTTATCTCGATCTCTACGTCATCCACAATGGTATTCTACATCCGAAGTTAATACGAAGTAAACACCCAACCATCCTATTAAACAAATCCGAAGAAATCCGTAGAAAATGCTCGCCCAGTTCTACGATTTTAGAACCAACCCCCCTATCTAAACAATTCCAGAAGCTTCTCTTCAATAAGCCTATCCGCACGTTGGTCTTTCTGTTTTCTCTCCTCTTCGGTTAACTCACTGTCAGGTTTCCCAAACATCACTGGACCCTGCAAACTGCTCATTGGCCAATGTGGTAACTTAACTTCTGACGACGGCGAAAAAAACATTATTGGATGATCCAAAGCTCCCGTATGTACCCTCCCATCAGGTGTCCCCAAACAATAAGCTACATGCCAGTGACCGGTCCTCTTATTTTTAAGAACTGCTGCCACTAGTGCCTCCCAGTAGGCCAACAGCTCTTCATCACTTACCTCATCCTTCCTGTCCACTCTTCTCACGTGCACTCCCGGTTGTTTATCAGCTGGCAAAAAATCTACCCAAAGCGATTCATCCTCAGCCAGTACCGGCAATCCTGTAGCTGCAGCATAGAAAGCAGCTTTAATCTCTGCGTTCTCTTCTGCCGTTTCTCCCGTCTCTTCCGGTTTACCAGTTACCCCCGCCTCCTCCAAACCAATCACTTGATCAGCCAATCCAGCCAATAATCTACCAAATCTTTTCTTTTTCGACTCATTTCTTGTCGCCACAACAATCTTCTCAATTCTCACCCCCAAATTTTACCTCAAAAGATTCTAAATCATAGCATTGTGCCATCTCAGTTCTACAGATTTCGAACTTGGCTCCCCAGCCCTGAAGATATACGCCTGAGTCTGGACAAGGTCTTTTTGGCTTTACAAGATATGGTACAAGTGGAGTTAATTAGGACGAGGTGGAAAGAAATTAAGGTTCTGCAACTAGCTACAAATCCAACCAAGAAATTGTCTCCAGCTCAACTTTTTACCCAATAGCAGATCCACCAGTCTTTCTCGCCTTTGCGTGTATTTTCCTCTGCAACCACAAAACCATTTCTCTCCAAAATCTCACGAAACTCCTCTTGGGAATAGTAAGCAAACCATCGGCTAGTTTCTTTATCCTCTCTTTCACCAGCGCCTGCTTTCATAGAAATAAAGCCTGCCAAACCGGGTTTAAGTTGCGACTTAATACTACCTAACGCTTCGTCAATCTCATCCTTCGGTATATGTAGCAAAGTAGCTGCTGTCCAAAACCCATCAAACTTTTCTTCCCCAAAATTTAAATCCTCAACAGCAACATTTACAAATTTAGCGCCGGGGTTACGCTTTTGAGCAACCTCTATTAAACCCTTAGAAGCATCTGTCCCAACATAATCGTAACCAAGCGCTATAAGCGCCGCTGCATCTTTCCCTGCCCCAGAACCTATCTCTAGTACCTTTCCTGTAGGCAACAGCTCATGAAATCTAGCCATCTCATCTTGCCAATATGAATTACCCTCATTTCCTCCATGCATCGAAGTCCAAGCCTCGGCTGATTTATCATAAAACCCAACTGTTTTTAGTTCTCTTTCAGTCTTCATATTTTGCATACTTTCGCCATTATATTCTAACTGTATATTAAGACTTAATAAATAGTTTTTCGAACTCCGACATAGCTTTTAGAGTATTGGAGTCTGTAATAAGTCCTCTTGCTTCCTCAATATCTTTCCAGCCGGTTGTGTAAAACTCCGTACCTAATTTTTCATTATCGGGAGCGAAACCAGCTTTGGAAACTGGAACAAAGTACCAAATATCAAAGTGCTTGGTACATTTTTGCTTTGCAGGATTATTAATCGGAGTAACCGTTAGTAATTTTGGTTCACCAATGCTTTGTAAATCTACTTCTACGCCCCATTCCTCACCAATTTCTCTCTCAAGCGACTCATCAGGGGTTTCTGCTTTATCTATGTGGCCACCATTAAATAGCCACAAACCTGATTTTTTGTGATGCCCGATAAAAACCTGCTTACTATCTGGGTCATAAGCTGCAAAGTAAACGCAAAAGTGTGTATATGGATTTTCATCTCTTGCTAATAGCCCTTCCTTGACCCTTTCAAAAAACTCTTGGGCCACCGGACATTCCGAAAGTTCTGCAGTAATAGCATTAATCCGCTCCTCCGGTCTTTCTAGCATAGCTGTATTCTACCTTCGAGAAGATATGTTATAAATACCCAACCCGCTTAACAATTTCTAAGGCCGAAGATTTTTACAAGATAGCTCTTTGTACCTATCTCAAGCTGCCAACTTGCCTAGAAGGGTAGACGCATTTGTAAGGCCGTAAATTTACAGTTGTTAGTATAATTCCGGATTATTAAATGGTATCAGGGCAAGAATCACCGCTGGCTCATAATAAGTGGTTCTAGTTATCACATCGTTAGTTAAGTTGCCGACTGTCCCATTAGCTTGCTTCGAATTGACTTTGTTGAAAACAATATCGTCTGCTTCGCCCAATTCCTTACCCGTCTTAACCAGCTCCACCATCTTTCGAGGCAAGAAAAATGAACCTGTTTTACCTTTACCAATTAATCCATCCTTGGATTTAATTACTATCCACGCAAAAGCTTCCATCTCTCCATTTATTTCACTTAATCCTCCCTCTATGCCAACCCAATAATCTGCTTCAGGTGCAACCATAGATACATTATTTGCTCTATTAGTTGCTCCCAACAAAGTTTCTTCGTCGCTCATTGGTTGATCCGACACCCCAGATTTCGCCGATACTCCTTCCATCTTGAAAGTTTCATTTGGAAACATTTTTGCAAACCCGATTTCCGTAGTTTTTATCTTAACTGGATTGGTCGAGGCTACTATTACTTTTTTCATAGTCTATTCATGATTTAATATGCCGCCTACGGCTCTATGCCAAAACATTTTTCTCCTTTATAAGAAATTTCTTCGTAGCCATAAAAATCGGTAATATCTCCCTCCTGTGTGTAAGTATATTTCCATTTTCCGTCCGTAAACTCATGTGGACCCCTTAAGGATTCAAATCCTTCTTCATCTTGAGATAATGCTTTTTTTAGAAAATCAAAAGTTTGGCCTGACATACTTTCTTTCCCTTCAACCATACCCCCGCCATACCCAGACCACCAAACCGGCTTGTCATTAACTCGTACTACTTCCTGGCCACCAGATCGGGAATGACCCGTGTAGCTGTCCCGATAGTACCAAGGCAATTCTTTGTCATATACTAATTCGATAAAATCAGGTCTTTCTGGATTGATTTCTCTGCTTCCTCCTCCAGCATAAGTAGCCTTACCTGCTCTATCTACAAAATCAAATAACTCCTTTTTTTCTATCATATGTTCATGATTATATTAGCGCTCCCTTCAACAATCTAAACTCTTTTTTTGTTTCCCATAATTTCTTCAATCCTTCGAAGTTCTTGTCGGGATTTTGCATGAGTCTTGCCAAATTATCTATTTCTCCGAGTTGCACTTTGGTTATTTGCTCAAAGTTCGCAAGTTTGGTCATTTCTGGTGTGTGAAGATAAATAATTTCATTATTCATCAAACAATGAAAATCATAAAAGAGCTCCCAAGCTACGACCACTAAACCATCGTAGCCCCCTGCATTCCAGAAGTGTTTCCCGTCAACTTTTCCATTTCTTATTGCTAGCCAAGCATCAGAAGAAAAGTCGAACACCCCGTCGGGAATGTCATAAGGATCAAACTTGTAATATCCCTCAAGGCTACCATCAACATCGATTGTTACCCATCTTGATCGTCCCTCATCCCAATACTGGTTAATCCAATGATCGACACTCTTATCACCAAAAGCTGGTATATCGAAATACGGAGCAAATCCAGATCTTACTCTAGCGGGAACACCTTTTGATTTAAGTATTGAGGCCATGAGTATTGCCACAAATCTACATGTCAGAATTAACCTATCTTCTTCCTTTCTGTATGCCACGAACCCCATTGGATTTCTCCTATATAGTTCGGCTAACATTGCCGCTGCGGTGGGCAAGATATCATCTTCAGGTTGCCTCCACCAAGAAACTTTAGTCATATCCCCGTACCTTAAATCCTTATTTGAACCAGTGTTACCATTCTTCAAAGTTACCCTGTGAATTATTTGTTTCCTTAGGAGAAGCCCAATTTCTTTAATGTCGCTCGGTAGATCTTTTTTAAGCTTTTCCAAGTACAGACCAGGATTTGTAAAAAGTCCGAATTGGAGGTAGTGTTCTAAAGTATTAATCTCCATATAGTCGTATTCTACCCCAAAAATAACCCTCCACAAACATCCAACCCGCCAGCCAAAATTTAAGGCCGAAGATTTTAGAAACATAGCCAAAGATATATCTACGCAGGGTTTCCAGCTTTTAACTCAATCCTAGAAGCTTCCAAGGCCGAAAATTACTGAGGATCCTTAACTTATGGGTGTAAAGAACCCATCCCGTACTTACTTTCTCTGTTGCGGAAAGCTGTTTCTCCACCCTCCAGAACTTCCTTAATACTTGTATTTATTTCTGGGTTTTCGATGGAACCACTTATGTATCCCTGTCCCTTATCAAGTTTGGCAACTATTACTTGTTCCGAATCTGCATTAACAACCAGGTTTGCATTATGCGTCGACAAAATTATCTGCCTTGATTTCTTAACTTGTCTTATAAGCGGTACTAGTTCGTGCATAATAAAAGCATTATCTAGATTATCTTCAGGCTGGTCTACAATAAATATCTGCTTAACACTGGCAGTTGCTAAATAGATTTTGAGAAGCAAGGTTCCTCTCTGTCCAACTGACAATTTTTCGGTTGGCACACCATATAATTTAACAATAGCTCTGACACTAAGAAATCTATCCCATTCGGTAAAAAGATAATCTACCAAATTACTTGCCCCACTTGTATTAAGTGCCTCTGAATTTAAGAAGGATTCAAGATTCACCTCAATCCATTTTTGTAATGTATCAAGAGTTATGTCTTTAGCTTTTCCCGCATTATCCCTACCAGAAACTAGCGCTTTTACTTCCTCGTTAGATTTAATACCCCTTTTATCAACACAGTTATCAAGTAGGTATTTGCAGAAACCGGCTTCATATAAAACAATGTCGCCTTCAATTCCTATTCCTTTTATTACATCATCAAACAACTTTTTTTCCTCCTCGGTAGATCCAGATCTGGATTTAACGAAATTAGCAAATTCGCTATTAATTATGTCCCTTATTGCTTTCAATTTATAAAGTATCTCCCTATACAACAAATCTCTTTTTGCAATAAGATTTTTAGCTAAAACCATCTTTTTCTTATATAAATTTTTATTCTCTACGGCATTATTAATTTCATTTTGGATGTTTTCAGTTGACTGCAGCAAAACACTTATATCTTCCTTTAATCCCATAGAGGAAAGCTTGGTTTTCAGCTGAGTAATGTAGTTTCTAAGTTCAGACATCTCTTTTTCGACCTTGTCTAATTTTTTCCTAATTGCCGTTTTTTGAAGGCTGAAAGTAATCAGAGGAAGAATTTCTGCACTTTTTCCATATAATTCTTTTTCTTTCTTATTTATGGTTTCAATTTGCTCGTTAACTGAAACTCGTTCCAGGCTATCAGATAACTCAGTTATTTCGTTTTTATATGTCTTAAGTTTTAACCCCCGCTCGATTGATTTGCTAATCTTTTCCAACAAAGATTTTGTGATCGAGGACGAAAGCTTACCTTTTTGTTCCTCTTTTTGTTTGATATAAATCCCGATCCATTTATCAAAATCGACTCCTTCAAAATCTGGGTATTTACTAACTAAGTCACGTGTTTCAGAGCTTAAAATATCAATCTGACTTATAATTTGCCTCGCCTTTTCTTTTAAGTAGGAGGTATCTAGCTCCGCAACATTGATATTTAAGAGGCTACATATTTTTTCCGTCAGAACTTTATCATTGGTAGCTAAAGACCCTAGTTGTTCTTGCCCTATGTAAAGAAATGGTAACCCTTCATTCGCCTCGCTACTGAGTGGCTTTGAAAATTCCTCAACCGCACCGTCCTTATCTGTTAACTGTAACTTAATCGTAAACCCAGGAGGCGGCTCTTTGCCATCAAGGTTATTGCGGAAGTATTCTATTATCTTCTTTTTGCCATTCTGATCCTCTTTTTCGTGTTCTTCGTTCAAAAAGGCTACAGACTCCAGCAACGCGCTCTTTCCACTTCCACGACCCCCAATTAAAGTTACCAAATCACGATTCAAGGGAATACTAACATCTGGCATAACAAAATTTGTACTCCCTTCCAATACTATATTTGAGAGCATTACCTTCTTCCTGTCTAAATAAGGATTGTTCGCTTGAATTTTAACCCTATCTTCGGGTTCATAGATTACCTGTTTTAATCCCTCAAACGTGAGATCGGATTTTATCCAGCACAAACTGTTGCCATATGTACTAACAGAGTGTGAGTCGCTACCGCATACGCACGGTTTTTGCTTGTCGTCTAAGAATTGCTGCCAACTAGTTGCCCAAGATTTATCAGATAAAAAAGCCTTGTCTAGTAGAAATAATTTTTTAGTTTCCTGATTTGAAGACTCAACAAACGAAGCAAGTTTTGTGAGTTTCTTTTTAACATCATCTCTTAGTATCGGGTCAATCTTGTTAATACCTCCATATTTATCCCATGGAACAATTATCAAAATGTGCTTGCTTAGTTCTTTATCTTTCAAAATCTCAAAAATGCAGTCGTATGAAACATAGCAGCGTTTACGACCTGCTAGGAAATAGTCCTTTTCCTTACTTTCGCCTCTAGTTTTTCCCACCAGCTCCTTTAAAACATCATCAGAATAATCTTTTGCTAACTCGACAAAGCTGTTTCGACTTATTATTTTATCAGTATTACACAACTTAAGCCTGCCATAAAACTGGTCCAAGCGTGCAAAAATTTCATCTATATTTCCTTCATTGTTTATGACTACCTGAAAATTCACCCTTTGTGGATCATTCCCATCCGTCAGAAAATCAAACCTCAATTCTATCCCAGGTAAAACAGACTTATTTAATCGCTTGTTAGCCTCCAATAGTTCGTTAGTTTTGACCAGCTCCTTATATCCTTCAAATGTCCAGTAATCACTAACTACAAACCCTTCTGCATCACAACTATTAATTTTTGCTATTACCTTTTGATAATCATCGTCACCTTGCCAATTAAATGAAGCTGGGGTGTGAATATGCAAATCCCATTTCTTCCAAGTTGAGCCCTGCTTATTAGAAGTGTCTACCATATCAATCTCAATTCAGGGCAGTAGCCACATTATATTCCGCTAAGTACCGATAGTATAGGTGATATTTTCTAGCCAACCGTCGAAGATATACCCATACTGAAAGGCGGTGATAATTAATGTCATGGACAATAGCTCAAAAAAGATATGCACGATCCTCGAAAGGTAAGGCGGCCAGGAAAAGATATATGGAATCCCCAAAAGGTAAAGCCGTACGGGAGAAGTATTTGGCAAAATCAAAAGAAATCCGGAGCCTATAAACTAAGGCCGAAGATTTTACCCGCCAGCTATATCTCATCATTTTCAAGGCTAAAACATGTCCTAAGCAATCCTAGAGGGTTGTATGGCCGAAAATTTCAGTTGTCAGAAGTCAAAGACCAGATTAAAGCGCCGATCCATCCTAATACCGTCCAGCCCAATAGAAAATTTAGGGCGAGTATGGCGGAAAAGTTTTTCTTATCCTTTTTGTAAGCAATAATCGTCGGGAGGAAATAACCGCCATAAACCACTACGAATAAAATTATTGCGCCAATTAGAAAGCCAAAATCGTACATAGTATTAGTCCTGCCAGCTAGTAACTTTCATAGAATCTTTATCTTTCCCATCGAGATACACATAACTCGCTCCATAGATCGGATCGCCATAAACCCATTGCGAGCTTGCCCCGAACTGATTTGTAGTATTGTTTTTATCGTTCGGGTTACCCCAAGCTAGGTTTAACTGGGTTTCGCTCATCCCAATCCAAATCTTCATCTCAGCGATTTTCTCGCAGTCGTCCTTACCCCAAAGCTTAAGGCAAAAGTCTGACACCGTCCGACAATCATTCGCCACGGGCTTGCGGCTTGTATTGCTAATTAATTGATCTTCTTTACCTTCTTCCGTTATTGCCTCAGCCATAGTTTTCAAATCAAAATAGGCTTCCCCATTGCTTCTTTCATCACAAAATTTCTTAGCCAGACCAATTTTGTATTCTTCTGTGATCTGTTCGGCTTTAGCCGATTGCTCAGGTTGCTTACTTTCAGAATCTTTTTTGGGAGGAGATATAAACATCGAAATAATAACCGCCACAAGGTAAATCGCAAATAGTCCGATTGATCCGTATTTGAAGGCCTTTTTCATCTGACCCGATTATAGCCCGTATTAAAGCTAAAATCCAATGTCTACTTAATATCCAAAACTATGTATACATATTACTCTTTGCATAATTATGTCAAAGCCAAACACACCAGAAAAAATTCGCTTTACCAAAAAAGTAGCTGACCACATTCAGAAAGTTCGGGACAGGCACAACATGAGTCAAGAAGAATTGGCGTATAAGGCACATCTTAATCCCGCTTACATTAGCCATTTAGAAAGAGCCAAATATGCGCCAACCCTCTTTGTTTTTTGGAAAATTGCTAGAGCGTTGGGGATGAGCGTTTCGGACTTGCTTAAAGGTATCTAGCCTCAAAATCTCTATGTAGAGATTTTTGTGGTGCATAAATCCTATACAATTAGGGTATGAGCAACCCAATGGGCAGACCGCAAATATCTATTTCCGCCAAAGATTTGCTTTTCCGCAAATTAGAACCGTATCTAAACGCTGGATTTTCACTCAGAAAAGCCTGTCGTGAAGCTAAAGCGAACCGGGCTTGGGTATATACCCTAATACAAAGAGATGATACTTTCGCAGACCAAATTACCCGGGCCAAGCAGTATTTAGAGGTCTACTTCATAACCTTTATCGCCCATCTGGTCAGCGGGTATAGCTTCAGGATCTTGCGTGGGGAACAAATAAAAACGGAGGAGTTGGACTTTCTCAAGTGGTACGCGGTACACGCCAATCATATGTCAGAAGAATTCGGCAGGAGGATTAATCCCGTTCCGGCAATAGATCCGGAAATGGAAATTAGAAAGTTTAAGCGAATAATGGCGGAGTGCAAAGAAAACCCAAACTAATCTTTCGCCAGCGAAAACTTCACTGATTTCAACGGAATTACAGGCACAAAGCTTGCAGACCTCCTTTCTCAGAATATAATACGAGGTAGATGGAAATTGAGATGTTCAAAATAGGTGCTACAAGTTTGAAGCACCGAACCAGTATTGCGCTTTTAGTAGATAAACCGGAGTTTGTAAAAACAATCAAAAGGCTTAGGGAGAAATGGAACCTAACTAAACTTTTCCAACCAGATCAAGATAGCGAGTTGATGGAACATATCTGTGGACCGGAAAAGAACTACGATAGATGGGACAACTTCTGTGCAGATATCGAAACGGTTAGAAGATGCTTTAACCGCACTCCCAACTTTGATAAGGTTATTAAATACGCTTTAGCCTTTACCGAAATTCCAGAGGGAGCCTTCCGAAGCACTTATTTTAAGGCAATTGATAATTCAGAATATCCGGATGACATTGAATACGCAATTATTGTCACACCCCACTCAACACCAGCCGAGGTAACATCGGAACTAAAAGAATTTAAGCAAATAATGCAAGACCAGATAGAGTATAGGAGTGATAAAGGCAAATTAGAACGCGCTATAGAAAAGTACCGATACGAGCCAGGGCCGGCATACAAAGACTTTGATAGCTTAGGTACCCTCGATAGAACCCGCCTTTGGTATTGGGAAATGTACGGAGAACAGATAGCGGGTAACGCTAATGCTAAATTAAAAAGTTATGAGGAGATAGACAAAGAACTCAGATTGGAATGTCCAAAAGGTCAAGACCATGAAACAAAAGCGGAACAGAAAAAATGTCCATATTGCGGACTAGATGACATAAACTCTATGCAGCATCTTCTTCCGAAGTATAAAAAGGCACTGGAAAGTCAATGAAACGGATTTTCTTCTAGGATTCATCGCGAACAACTTCACGAAATTGTATCTTTTTGCTACATGGCGATTGATACAAAGACAACTAATAAACAACTTGAGGAAGCAGCCCGGGAATGGGTTGCTATCTGCTTAATGCTGATAAAGCATAAGCAACAGAAGGAGATTAAAAATGGAAAACGCAAATAAGATTAATATCTCCAATAACGGGTTTGCTTCTATATCCGATCTAAAACTCTCTGCCTTTCTTCGAACTATAAACCCAGATTCTTTCCAGGGTGTTAACCGCTCGGGAAATAAAGTCCATTTCCTATTTAGCAATACCCCCGATCTCTCTGGGCTAATAGAGGGTTACCAGTTTGGAAAGCAATTTACTTTCTCACCCCTAGCCTTTTCCAACAATATCGAACAAGCAAAAGCGTTAGTTTTCGGCGATTATCTGCCGGGACGAAATTAGAAAGAAAGGTAGATGTAAGATGTCGAAAGTAATACAACAATTAAGCTTCAGGGGTTACTCCAAACATCCCCACTACCTGTGGCTCTTAATGCATAGTGGAAAGCTCACATCTTCATCTTTCGGGTGGTTTATAACCCTACTAGGATTAGCCAGCTTTGATACCAGAAAGCCGGAGGTGTTCGGATGCATAAATAAAGATTTTGAAGCCCTGGCCCGGGATTTAGGAGTTGATAGGTCAACTCTATCCAAAGTGATGAAAAAGCTTAGGGAACTAGGACTCTTGGAATACAAAGAGGTATTTGACACCAATCTCGTCTGCGTATCCCACTATTGGCAGTATCAAACTAAGATAATCCAAAAATTGGCTAAATTGACCTTCGGAAGTTATATCGAGGTGGAGATGCTAATAGACTATGTGGAGTCGAAAGCCGAAACAATAAAAATTCCAGATGACATTGAAGAAATTCAACACATAATTGACAAACATCTCGAAATACTTGAAAAAAAGCAACGACTTGAGCTTCAAAAGAACGGCTATAGCTATAGGAATCCTGTAAGAAGAAACCTTTCCTCCCCCTCTAATAGCTATATATCTAGTACTAATAGTAATTATGTAAGTAAAGATAAAGATATAGATATAGATCCGGATGTAATAGATATAGCTAATACTAATAGCGAATTAGATAAGGCAAAAGTATATGAAGGATATGACTATTAAGCTAAGGTGCAATATACGCGCCGGGCTTTGAAAATAAATAGAGGCCTCCGACCTAGAAAATCTAGAAGCCTCTATTAGCGCTAAGGGTGCCGCTTTTTAGGTGGCCTTTAGCCCTTATCTAATTACATATTATCAGAAAAATAAAAATGCAAAATACTAACAAACCGTTACAAGTAGGTTTTCTCTCAACCACAATTACGAGGTTTGAGGTACCTATGGCAGCCAGAGATTTATTTGCCAGATCCACTTGGTTCCGTAAGGCTCTGAAATTCTCTGAGTTGCGTCATGACAGAACCTACATAATCTCTGTCCCTAGGGGAATTCTCCCGCTTGATGAAATAGTGACCCCCGAGGAAGGGAAGGACTTTCCAGGCACCCAAGGCAAGGCTTTCAAAGAGTTTACAACAGAACTAGCCGAGCAAATAAAACAATCCGTCCCTGCCGGATCAGAGCTGTATTTTTATGTGTGCAATAAGATCAGGCGGGTAACCAAAATTCTCCAAACCGATTATGTCTGCTTCGAGCCAACTAAGGGTACAAAAGGCATAGGTGAACAACTACAAAAATTTAATTCTGAAGCAGAAGGAGGTGAGGCTGAATGACACGCGCTCAAAAAATTACCATCACTATTGATCAAAATTGTGCGAGTATGAAGTGCGTTAAATGCCCCAAATGTGGAGGGGTTGGGTTACTTTTCAAAAAAGGTGATCAAAAAACTGGATATTCACATTCCCTTATTTGTCTTAGATGTAATCCGAAAATTAATAGTGAAAACAAAAACATAAATATATGAAAAAGTCTGTAATTTACGCAAGAGTTTCAGACCCCAGTCAAGTTGGCGGAAAATCCATAGATGTCCAACTGGCCAAGTGTTCCGAATGGGCCAAAGCAAATGGAGTAGAAATTGATAGTACAT
>MEXR01000060.1:23089-41429 GCA_001773775.1 Candidatus Amesbacteria bacterium RIFOXYB1_FULL_44_23
GCGGTACCAGAACTGTTGGTAGAGATGCTCTAGCCGAAATGCTCGAGCGCTGCAGTCGGGGTGATATAGCTATTGCACTCACCATTGACACCGACAGAATAGCACGTAACGAATGGGACCATTTCTATATCCGAAAGGAACTCGAAAAATTTGGTACAAAGTATATAGCTATTAATCAGCCAATGATTGACGACTCTCCTGAAGGAAGATTAATTGATACAATGCTTGCGGGTATTAATGCTTTCCAGAGTAGGTTAACGGGGAGAAAGGTCAAACTAAGCCTACAGCGTAAATGGGAGCAGGGAGATTACCCAAGCTGGGCTCCGTTAGGATACCTAAATGTTGACCGCGGAACGAAAGAAAAACCTGATAAAAAAATAGAAATAGACCCAGTCGCAGGACCATTAATTACAAGGCTTTTTGAGCTTTACGCTACAGGAAATTACTCCCTTCTCCAATTGGCTAAAAAAATGTATGGACTGGGTCTTCCTGCAAGAAAAGGAAAGCCTATTTGCGACAGCACCCTACAGCAGATACTTACTAATACGTTTTATTACGGATGGATGAGATGGAACAGTTTGGAGAAGCAGGGCAATCACAAACCGCTTGTAACTAAACAGCTTTTTGACCAATGCCAGTATATCGCCGCTCAACATCGGCAATTCCTAATCCGCGTCCGTAAACACACCTTCTTGCTACGGGGTTTTGTTATATGTAACATTCACCAGCACCGCTTAACAGCCGAATGGCACAAAGTTATCCGCTCCCAGCATAGAACCAAGATTAGCTATTACCGATGTACTAATCCAAGCGGTTGTAAAGGCTCTTATGTAGATACGGAGAAGACAGAGCACCAAGTAGCGGAGTCATTGAAACGCTATGAATTCAGCGAGGAGTTTATAGAACTTGTAAAAGAAGAAGCTAAAAAACAGCTAAGCGGTAGCCGTGAGAGGATTTCCAGCACGGTACAGGGATTAACTAATCAGAAAAAGGCTCTCACACAGAAACGGGACAGTTTGGAAGACCTATTGGTAGATGGAACATTAGATAAAGAGAGTTATGCAAGACAGCATACCAAAATTATTGAGGAAATTAGCTTTTTAGAAAATAAAATAGTGGATGTTGAAAGCCAGCGCGGACTAGATGTGAAGCTGATTGAGGAAATCCTTTCCCTTAGCCGTAATATCTACAAAACCTATACGCAAGCGCCTGATTTTCTTAAACGCCACTACCTGCGGATATTCTATGAAGGGATATATATTAAGGATAAGAAAATCGTAAAATTCGCCGAAACTCCGATCCTTTCTGAACTTAGAAAGAGTTATCAGGTTCGTATAAAAAGTATCTTGCTCCCCCGCAGGGATTCGAACCCCGAACCTTGTCGTTACAAGAACCCTTCTGTTACCAAAAGGCTTGGACTATCTCATCATCCCGTCAACCGGGAGCCAGGTATATAGTCTCTACACATTTAGACGCGCCGATTAGCACATCATTTAGCTCGGGATAATCCAGAAACCTTACAAACTTCTGGAGTCCCCCGAATTAGCCTGGTTTGCAATCCGACTTACGACGAAAGGCTGCCAAACCCGACAGCGACCTGCTCTACCATTGAGCTACAGGGGAATAAATTTTCAAAAGTGCCCACTAATTATAACCTGAAATTCCCGAATTTCACTTCTGTTTCAAGGTTATTAACCCAGACGCCACTTCTCTGTGGCAATTAGCACAGAGTAGTACGCACTTTTCAATTTCCGACCGAACCTTCTCCCATGATCTGGTGTACCCCTTTTCGCTTATACTAAAACTCTTACTTCCGAATGCATGATGTAACTCTAGTGCCCCAATACATTTGTTATATCCGCAAATTTCACACTTTCCCCCCTTGCTTTCAATTGCCAACTCCCTTACCTTCCGTCTTCGCTTGGCTACAGCATTAATCATGTATTGTTTTCTGTCGCTGTAGGTTCTTTTCTTTGTCATACTTCGTATTTTATTCGGGTATAAAACGTTTTGCAACCTCTTGCCTGCATTTCCCTTTCTCTGTTAGTATGGTTCCACACTATGGCAATCCTCGTCACAGGTGGAGCAGGATACATTGGCTCACACATGGTTAGAATGTTAGCCTCCACCGGTCAAAACGTAATTGTGGTCGACTCCTTAGAGTATGGTCATCCCGAAGCCCTGCCCCCTGAAGCCAAACTTGTGGTCGGAAATGTGGGCGACGTCAAACTTCTTGAAGATGTCTTTTCCAGAAACCCCATCGAATCAGTCATTCATTTTGCCAGCTATATTTCCGTCCCCGAGTCCGTATCCGAACCGGAAAAATACTTTCAAAACAATCTCATCTCACCTCTTAAACTTCTCCAGACCATGGTTAACCACTCCGTAAAAAATATCATTTTCTCTTCTACTGCAGCTGTTTACGGCACTCCCCAGGATGTACCCATTCCCGAAACCCACCCCAAATCCCCCATTAATCCGTATGGGTTGTCTAAACTCGGATTTGAACAGACCCTGGCCTATTTTGACCGCCAGTTTAACCTCAAATCCATCGCTCTTCGGTACTTCAACGCTTGCGGAGCCAGTTCTGACGGCAAATTCGGTGAGGACCACCACCCCGAAGGCCACCTTATTCCTTTGGTTATCAGTGCCGCCCTCAGTAATTCCCAGGCTACCATTAACGGCAATGACTACAGTACTAAAGACGGCACCTGTATCAGAGACTACATCCACATTGAAGATCTCTGCTCGGCTCACCTACTGGCTCTTGATGCTTTGAAAAATGGTCACAGCACGGATGTCTTTAATGTCGGCACCGGCACCGGCCATTCCAATCTGGAAGTAGTAAACACCATCAAAGAAGCCTCCGGCATCGACTTTTCGGTAACTTATGGCCCCAGAAGACAGGGAGATCCTGATGAACTAGTAGCCGATTCCACCAAACTCCAAAAAAGATTGGGCTGGCAGCCCCGCTGGTCCGATTTACTTACGATTGTCAGCCACGCTCTTTCCTGGCACAAATCTCATCCTAACGGTTACTCCAATCACCCAAATCCCCAACCCCAATAGTCCCAAAGCCAGGCCAGTTTCTACGCTTTTTGGCTTATACTCCATTTCCAATCTCCCTGCATCCCCCAAGGTTGAAAACCTCATTGTCCCTGCCTCACTTTTGATAGCCGCCTGGCACGTTTCCTCTTCACACCCCATCCATCCGGGATAATAAGATTCAGCTAGTTCTACCTCTTTAGTATTTTTGTAATTGACCACCACCTGTCCTGATTGAATTGTCTCGATCACCGTTTCCCCGTCTCTGCTTCTGACTCTCGGTTGGACGTTTTGATTTTCCAATACCGCCACATTCTGTGTTTCGAAAACTTTCTTCCAACTTTTGGGGTCAATTTTATAACTCAATATCTCACCTGGAATTCTCCCTTTTTCATCCCTTTTTACCGCCAATAAGTATTTAACATTCCAAAAGCCTAACGCCTCCGAATCATACCTCTCAAGCTCAGTGTATCTGGTTGCCTGTGCGCCTCCGCCGTTTATGGTTTCAGAAAATACTTTAGAGTAACCATAAACCGCCAACGGATCGTATCCGGAAGTGCTGGACAATCCGTAATAAGCCCAGGTGTTAGGAGGAAGAATTTCCCCTCTTTCCCTCTCCACCCTAAATACCTCTTTCTGGTTTTTTTCCACCAAAAACTGAATCGTTTCATCAACCGGAAAAACCAGTCCCCGGTCCACAAACGGCGTAAACTTCCATCCGAATCTAAACAAATCCGCCACCACCAACCCGCACAACAGTATTTTTGCCGCTTTATACTTTCTCAAAACAATCGCCACTCCCACTACTCCCAAAAAACCCAACGGCAAAACACTGTTTCTTACTGACACCATCAAATTAGTTTTAACCGTGGTTACCGGCTGCACATCTGGTCCCATCCATTTCCCCAATCCCAGCACCAGGCCCACCATCATTAAAAATCCCACCGTCGGATATCCAATTATTCTCAAGCCATTCCTCCAGTCAATCTCTTTTAGTTTATCCACAAACCACCCCACCATCACCGAAGACCCCAGTCCCCACAACCAAAATACTCTTCCCGCAGCCCCGGTGGCCAAAACCGGCACTTTGTACTTATAAATTAGTTCTCCAAAAAAAGTATCTGTTCCGATTACTAAACTTATTATCGCCACCCACCAGAAAAAACCAATTTTACCGATTTTTCTTAAATACCAGCCTGCAGCCAGCATTGCTATAGTCGCCACCACTCCGGCGTAAGCTACTGTATCGAAATATTGCCAAAACCCCCAATGGTTGCCGGTCGCCGGGTTCCCGAAAAAGTCAGGCGCCACCAAAGTTACCAATTGCCCAATAGGCAGTAGCCCCCATCTTTGTCCCACAATATATTCCTCAAAAAACCGCACCGACAGATTTGACAGTTCCAAAGTTGGCAATATCTGTACCATCCCCATCATCAGTCCGGGTATCAAAAACACTCCATATTCAATCACTCTCCCCCAATTTTTATTTCTCCACCCCAAAAACATTACGTAAGCTGTCACCACAATCAAACCGTAAATCATCACCTGATACTGTCCTGAAAATACCAACAGTGCCGCACTAGCAGGCACTAGCCACCTCCACCATTTATTATTTTCCATCGCTAGTTCACTAGCTAAAAGTAAAACCGGCACCCACACCATCGCCTGTACACCGGAAGCCAATTCCATCCACACCACCGCAAATCCGCAATATGCATAAGTTACAGCCCCGGCTACCGCCGCCCACATTGACATTTTCTGTTTAAATAAAAATACATACATGGCCATCGCCGCTGCCAGTTGTCCTGCCATAATCAGTAAATTCCACCCGTTTACATTTCCCCACCACACCATAAACCAGTTAAACGGATTAAACGCCCCGCTGTGGAAATTGGCCATCAGCGGATATCCGGCATACGAGTACGAATTCCAAAGCGGTAACTCACCTCTTTTGTATGCTGCCGCAACCAGGCTTTTCCATACAAAATTCTGTGAAATCGGATCTGACAACATGGGATTTTTTACCGGCACGCCCACTTCATGACCCCACTTTGAAGACAGCCAGGGGAAATACATTCCCACCAAAACATCCCCGGGCAAAGCAACTTTCCCTTGCCCAATCACCGGCCAAAAAAACACTCCTGTTAAAAGAACTATTAAACCCAAACCCAGAAAAAACTGTCTCACTCCCACATTTTAATCCAAATAGTCCTGCAATTTTTTGCGTCTTGAGGGATGCTTTAGCTTTCTTAAGGCTTTAGCCTCAATCTGCCGGATTCTTTCTCTGGTTACTCCAAACTCTTTACCTACCTCTTCTAGTGTCATCGAGTTCTTCCCGTCCAGCCCGAATCTCATTCGCAGCACCTTCGCCTCCCTGTCGGTTAAAGTCGACAGCACTTCTTCAATATTTTCTTTCAAAAGCTCTCTGGAAGCCGCCTCAATTGGTGACGGTTGAGAGGTGTCGGCAATGAAATCTCCCAGCATCGAATCCTCTTCATCACCCACCGGCGTTTCCAATGAAGTCGTGTCCTGGGCAATCTTTAATATTTCCCGGACTCTGTGAGCGGTCATCTCCCCCATCGTTTCGGCAATTTCTTCAGCTGTCGGTTCCCGGCCCAATTTCTGCATCAACTGTCTTTGGGTCCTGATCAATTTGTTAATGGTTTCCACCATGTGTACCGGAATTCTGATGGTTCTGGCCTGATCCGCAATTGCCCGGGTAATCGCCTGTCGAATCCACCAGGTAGCATAGGTAGAGAACTTGTACCCCTTGCGCCAATCATATTTTTCTACCGCCCTGATTAGTCCCTGGTTTCCCTCTTGGATAAGGTCCAGAAGAGACAATCCCCTCATCACATACTTTTTGGCAATGGACACTACCAGTCTCAAATTACTCTCAGTCAGTTTCTTCTTGGCTTTTCTGTCCCCTTTCTCAATTTTCTGAGCCAGCGAAATTTCTTCTTCAGGTTTCAAAAGCGGAATCTTTCCGATCTCCCGTAAATACATCCTCACCGGGTCTGTGGTTACTGCCGCTCCTGAAATCTTTGTCAGCGCCTCAATCTCTTTTTCCAGTTCGGCTACGGCTTGTTCATCTTCCTCAATCTCTTCTTCAGTCACCGTCTCAAATACGTCCACCCCTACTTTAAGTAGTTTCAAAAACAGCTCATCCAGCTCCTCAAGTTTGTCCTCAGCGTCCGGATACGCTTCCAGAATTTCATCCAACGACAAAAACCCCTGGTGTTTACCCTTGGCCAGTAATTTTTCTGCCGCTTCGGCAAGTTTTGCTGTACTAGACATATTTTTAATAAATCCAAACAAAAAGGACCTGTGTCAAGTCGGAAGTACTCACAAACTACCGACACGTCATGGTCAAACGACTGTCCGAATATTACCCTAACTACCTGCCTTTAGTCAAATCGTTATATCTTTTAGCCAGCTCGGCTATCTCCGGCAGGTCTTTTTCAGACTCTAAGCCTGCTTTCTTAGCCTTGATATGTTCCATTTCCATCTCTCTTAGTACCTTTACCCACTCACCCTCGGAAAACTCCCATTCGGACATTAAAAGTCCGGCCGTTCGCTCTCGCAGTTCAGCCGGAAGCTCTTTCACACTCAATCCTTTTGCCAGCTCATCGATCACTTTCTTCCAAAACTCAGACTGAATCCAACCCTTAATGGGTTCTTTGGTCAATTCTTCGCTTCGCTCCCCCACCAAAGCCAGTCTTATTAGATCCTCTTCAAGTATCTCCCTCCTTGTTTTCACCTGATCACTCGGTTTCTGGGCCTCTTGTTTACCGGCTCCATCAGCCTTCGAATTTAATGTTTTCTCCATTTGTCTTCTCACATCACCTTCTCCTACACCCAACACCTCTGCTAATCTTTTTATGTAATGTCCTTTGGTAATTTCGTCTTCGATTTTTGCCCAAATCGGCAATAGTTCTTTCCCGATCTTGGCTTTCCCCACCGCTTCCAGACCGTATCGCTCCACCGCCGATGTAATATAAAAATCATAAATTGGCACAGCCTCCTCCACCGCCTTAACCCAACCCTTAGCGTCATCAATTGCCCACTCTCCCGGGTCTTTATATTTCTTGGGGTTGACCCGCACCGACCCGGTCTCCACTACTTTAATAATCATTCCCCCCTTTTCCGCCATCTCAATCCCCCTTCGGGCAGCCATGTCCCCGGCCAAATCAGCATCCAAAGCCAAAATTAGCGTATCTGTGTACCTCTTTAGTAAATCCACCTGTCTTTGTGTTAAAGCCGATCCTTTAATTGCCACTACATTTCTCACCCCTGCCTGGTAACTGGCTATTGCGTCAATTTCCCCCTCAACCACCACCACCCATCCGGCCGACTTAATCTCCATTTTATTTATATCCAATCCGTATAAGAGATCTCCCTTGTGATAAATCTCTGTTTCGGACGTATTTACATACTTGCCTCCGCTCTTTTCATCGCTTCCCGGCATGACTCTGCCGGCAAACCCCACCACTTGTCCCCGATGATTTGTTAAAGGAAAAATTACTCTGTTTCGAAACCTGTCATACCCGCCCTTAGGACTGGCAATCACCAGTCCCCCTCTTTCCAAATCGGCCATCTGAAAATTCTTTTTACCCGTTAAAAATTTAATCAAAAAATCCCATCCTTCAGGCGCAAACCCCAACTTAAATTTTTCTACCGAGTCCAGGGTTATTCCCCGTCCCAGCACATATTCTAAAGCTTCTTTCCCCACTTCGTGTTTGGTTAATAAATAATGATAGTAATCAGCTGTCAGCTGATTAATTCGATATAACATCTCTCGCTCATCCTCAGCTTTCGTCGGCACATAACTTGTCAGTTCCACCCCCACTTTCTTTGCCATCATTCTTAGTACTTCACCAAACTCTGCCCCTTCCATTTTCTGCACAAATTCAAACACGTCTCCTCCGACCCCACACCCAAAACACTTAAATATCTGCAGCTCCGGGTTAACCATAAACGACGGTGTTTTTTCTCCATGAAACGGGCACAATCCTTTAAAGTTTCTGCCGGCTTTAGTCAGCTTCACGTACTCAGAAACCGTCTGCACGATATCCACTTTGCTTTTAACTTCTTCTACTTGGTCAACCATGCCCCGATTATATCCCACCCCAGATATATCCCGAGACCTTATTCATCTAATTGTGCCGTAGCCCCGCCTTCACTAGACATGTTTATAAACCCGAACCGTAGACCTCTTCTTTCGGCTTCTGCCCTTGAGGAATATACCCAAAACAGCTGGTGATGAACCGCCTCTTCCGAAAAATGTCTATGATGCACGTTTAACACCCTGAGTAACAAACTTCGCAAATTCAATACACAAAACCCATCCTCAAGCTCCCACGCCAAATTACCCTCAAATATTTTTTCGCAGGAGTCACACCTTGCCCACAGCTGTCTCTCAGGCATTTATCGCATTATAGTCCACCGCCGTTAGTTTGGTATTTGAAGTAGGGTTGAATTATCGCCACCGCCCACATAAGTAGGCAGTTTTCCGTCCCATTTCTCAATCCACAATTTCCTAAGCAGCGCATCATTTATGGTTAGTCTCTGCAGCTCTTGCTCTCTGGCTTGTCCTTCAGCTGCCGTAATTCTTTGCTGTTTCCGAAATTCCTCCTGAGCTGCTTTGTTTTTCTCCAGCTCAATTTTAACCAGTTCTACCTGCTTGGCCTTAATTGCATCTACATATGTCTTGTCAAACGCAATTTCCCGAATACCCACCATATCCAATATTAGTCCGTTAGCTTCAAAAATCGGCTTTAACTTGTCATAAATAGCCTCTTGCACCCGCAACGATCCTTCCCCGGTATACAGCTGTTCAGCTGAGTGTCCCCGCGGCACATTCCGAATCCACACCCGTGATTCCGTTTTTACGATCTTTTCCACTAGCGCCTCCTCAGGTCCAATATTTTGTGCCACCCAGGTAGCCTTGGTCGGATCAACGGAAAACCTGATTGTGTAAGAAATGTCTACCGGCTGCCCGTCCTCAGTGTTGGTATCAACCGGGATGTCTTTGTAATCGGCTGTCGACAAAATTGATTTATCATCCGGAGCTGTTTCATAGTTTATCTTTTTGGTGTTGTAGTACAAAGTCCTTTCCAGAAAAGGCAAAATTATTGAAGCCCCCGGGGATAGCACTCTTCCTGTTACCTGCCCAAACCGGGTCACCACCGCCACTTCACCTGAACCCACGGTTCTAAAGCCGGAAAGTACCACGATTGCTGCAAGTATCACCCCCAACCCAAATCCAACACCCTTCATCCCCCCAATAATACCGAATACCACCTGTCTTTGTCCACTTTTTCTTTTACGGCGATTTTATTATTAACCGTCAGTTGATAATTAAATGTCTCAATCCCCGGCTGTCTTTTTACCCACAACTCATATTTGTCTGCTGCCCCTCTTCTGCTTTCCCATAACACGCTGGCTTCACCGGTTTCCCCGGCTTTTACTGTCATCCAAAACCCTATCACATAAAACCCCTGTTTCAGCTCCACATTGTATTGTCCTTCACTTCGTCCCCACCTCAGCGAATTTGGGATTTTGAAATCCTCTTCTGTCATTTGCTTCAACTCAATTCCTCCCACCCTCACTCCACTTATTTTATTAGCCTCCACCGGCACTATTACTCTTACATAATCGACATACTCCCCTCCCCAAAAATAGGGAGGTATGGGCACTTCGGTTGGGTTATTATTTTTTCTGATTACTCGCAAACTAACTTGGGCCAGACCATCCTTTTTGGCCACTTCCTGGACTAAACTTCTCTCGATACAACAATCAGACTTGTTGGCTCCCAAATTGCTATCTACCACATAAACGTAATCTCCTACCTCATTCCAACCCGCCCCGAGTCCCCCATCCCATCTCATCCTCACCATGTCTTCTTGCAACGCCCCATCCTTTGCCCAAATCAAAATTTGTTTTGACTCTAGTTCCCCGGCCATTAGTTTAGCTAGCTTAATCTGATCTACAAGTCCTGCGCTTTTTATCTCCTCAACCAAAGCCGTGCCCACTGCGCCCAAAAACCCCCGTTTGTCGGTCTTGTTGCCGGTTGTTCGAGTCTCAGCATACTTTTGCGCCAGATTATAAAAGTTCTTAGCAGTCACTGTCTCATCGTAAGTCACCATCTTTAGAGGTCCCAATACTTCCAAAATCGAAGTTATTGTGGATAAATTAACTCCCACCACTCCGTCAATTAAGCCTTCTCCCCCTTGCTCTAAAAACCAGGATATTGTACCTGCAGACGAGGCAAAATCCGGATCCCAATTGGCATCCCGCAGCTTCCACCATCCCTGCCCGAACGCCTCCTGAATCGGATACGGTGGCTCCACGTGCCCCGGTAACTTTCCGTCCGGCTCATAAATATCAGAAAACTTAATGTCTTTAATCCCACACTGTCTTTTGTCTGCTGCACACTTAGTCATAATGGTCGCAAAACTTCCCATAAACCCTCCTGTAGGCCGCAGTTCCGTATTGTTTTGCAGAACGATCACCCATTTTTTATTCATCAACTTCTCAACCTTATCCGTAAACGGTAAAGCATTAGTACACCACCTGAATGTTTTGTAACTTGATCCATTAAGAGTCAGCTGAAAATTCACCATTCTTCTGGCTACATCCACAATCGAATACGCACACCCTCCCCCGACTACCCCAAGGACTACCACCGTCACCCCCAAAATTACCAGCAGTCTTTTAATCATAATTAAATTTTAAACACCTCATGTTCTTTGTCAGCATATTCTAACTTTAACCCCTCAATTATTGCTTCCCCTTTCTCTACCACCACCCAATTCACCCCCAGCTCCCTAAACTCATCCGCCGTTTGCCTGGAAACCGTATTCATTCTTTCCGGAGGATAAAATCCGGAAAATCCATTTATGGTTTTCTTCTGATGCACATATGAATACGGCAATCGCTCAATTTCTCTTTCATCAGCATACATCGGCAAAATCACCACTACTTCACCCGGCTGGCTGCCTAGCCATCTGTAGATCGTCGGCACGTCACCATCTCCCGGCACTCGTCTTACTTTCGATATCGCCGTTCCCCCAACGACAGCCGTCAGTAGCAATCCCCAAACTCCCACTAATCGCTTTTTCCTTTTCCAATTGCTCAGGTTCAGATTTTGTTTAAGCTCGGAGAATTGAATGTTATTAAACCCCACCGCAATTATCCCCGAAGCCGCCCAACCGGTTAAAAATATCCACCTGGATGGTGTTCTGAACGCATCCATTCCCGGTACCAAATAGTAAGCAGCGGCATAAGGTAAAGCGATTGGAATTTTCCCCCCCAACTTCACCGTTTTTCCTCCCCACTTTAAAGTTGGTCCCAAAGCCAAAATTAAACTGGTTATTAAAATAAGCCCCAGCCATCTTAACGTTCGCCGTTCTTGCGTCCCCAGTAATTTTCGTTTCCCAACTATCCTCATCCCGACTACCCCAAGTAGTACATACAACCCCGGACTGGCAAACTTACCCCACAAATCATCTACGCTCATTCCCCCGTTGGCCGCGTCGCGTATTGTCCTTTGAAAATTAAATTCCCGCGATACTTGCCAATATGCTCTTAGTGGCAAAAATGCCACTACCAAAAAAACTGTTGCCGCGAGTAATAGTTGTTTAATCGGCGGCCGCCTGTCTACTACTATTTTTGCCGCCACCATCACCGCGGAAAAATATACTGGCAATAGGCTCTCCCACACCTGTACCCCCAAAAGCCCCACCCCCAAAATCAGTAGGTAGGTTTTTTTGTACTTTCCCTCCACCCACTCCGCCATTAACCAGCCGGCCGTAAGCAAATTAACCATATTCCACATCTGCATATGTACCTGGTATTCAAACCGGATTTGTGACAACCCAAACACGATAGCTCCCACAGCAGCTCCCCAGTTATTTTTAGTTATTCGTCTCCACCAACAATAACAAATCGTCATTGTCATCACCTGTCCTACTACCATCACCAGACCCGAAACTATCCTCGGATCTCCCCACCACCTGCCCAGAGGATATGCCCATAAAGCAGTCACCATAAACATGTCAGAATAGGCCAATACGTTCGTATATGGATAAAATATGTCTCCCCCAAAAAGTAGCTCCACCCCACCCGAATGTAAACCGTATAAATTTTTGCCCGACCGGTTGATTATCCAGTTAATTAAAATCCCGTCTCTCCCAAAATCGGCCACACATGAAACACACTTTACCATCGGCCACACGCTCCAAATCGCCAGTCCTGCCACTATTAGTAATGGCAATATTTTTTTAATCATTAATTTTCAAAGTCGCCAAAGGTTTGAAATTCATCCTGTTAATAAGTAGCAAGCAAACCCCAACTACCACCATCAGTCCCACAAACATTTTGGGTCTAAAATCCATTTGGGTCATTTCAGAAACTATACTCAGTCCTCCCAAAATTGCCATCACTTCTCCTCTCCCTCTCTGCGCCATCCACCTCCATCCGGAAAAAAAGATTGGCAAAAAAACTACCAGGTTATATCTCATATCCGAGACAACATTCACATACGATGATGGCAAAATTAAAAACACTGTTAAGTTCAATAGTCCTAAAAGGATCAGCTTGTTTCTAATAATTAGAGGCGCTAGTAGTCCCAACGACCAAACCAAATACTCAGACACCAAAGCCGACACCAATAGTCCCGGATATCTAATTACCGTCATCCACGGTCTCCAGGAAAAATAAGCCAGTTCAGAAACCCCGACAAACCCAAGTACTTGCGCCGGATACACCGGATTTCCGATTACCAGCCAATTCCTTACGTACCAAAACCCCCCGATCAGTAAAAAGGCCAAACCAAAACCCATCTTCTGCCTAGTTGAAGTCCTCCATAGTGTACTGCCATATACTCCCGCCAGGATCACAGCGTAAAAAACTCCCGAATATTTGGTTCCCACCAAAAGGCCCAAATATATTCCCAACCAAACCCAGTTTTTAATCCCGGCTGCATTTTTTGGTTTCTCGCTCTTTCCCAACATCAACAACTGTCTTAAGGCCGCCATCCACCAAATGCCCACCCAAATATCAATCGTTTGATTATTTAAAAGCCTCACCACCGTCGGCCACATTGCCACCGTTACCGCGGCTATTACCGCTTGATCTCTCCCAAGACCCAACCTTCTTCCTAATCCAAACGCCACCCCTGAAAATACCACCCACCCCAAAACGTTAAACAAATTGGCCGGAATTCCCATTTTTATAAAACCCGCCACCACCGTTTCCCCGTACGACGGGTAATACATCATTGCATCGTAAAAATTCTCTCTTTTAGTCCATTCTCCTGTCTCCACCAATTTGGCAATCGGCAAATGATAAGCCAAACTGTCCCCTTCGCTGGGTAAAGTTGTTGCCCCAAGATACCCAAAGTAGCCCAGTGTCATTAGCCAAATTCCCACTGCCAGCTTAGCAAGTGCTTTCATATAGCAAATTTAAACACGAGCCAAATAGCCTTAACTCCATCCCAAATGGTGATTTTTTTACCCTCACTGTACCCTCTGGGGGTATATCTAATCGGCACTTCGGCAATTTTGATTCCTTTTTTAGCAAGCCTAGCTACCAGTTCCACCTCAACCCCAAATCCCTTCTCGGTAATTTCAAAATCCAACATCTTTCTTTTAACTAATTTATAACAGTTTTCCGGATCGCTTAAGTCCTGTTTGTAAACCAAATTAATCAACCAATATAGTACTCTGGCTCCCCAAAACATCACCGGGTATTTATATGCGTTTTTAATTCCCTTGTTTCTGGTTCCAAACACCGCTGGCAAATTTTCCATCTCTGCCTTTTTTACCAATTTTTTAATTTCCTGCGGGTTATATTCCAAATCAGCGTCCTGAATAATCACATATTCCCCGGTTGATTTCAAAAGTCCTGTTTTAATAGCCGCCCCCTTACCCTGATTTTCCGGTTTGAATATCCTGATTGTATTCTGTGGCAACCGTAAATTCCTGATTATTTTGTCCGTATTATCAGTACTTCCGTCACTCACCACTATTATTTCCGTTTTCCACCCCACCAACTTCAGACCCACCAGTCTTTCGAGTGTTTGTTTAATTGTCCTCTCTTCGTTATAAGCCGGCACTATCACCGAAAGTTTTCTCAGCATCATCAGATTGTACCCCATCTTTCCCTGCCTGGCGGCGTATTCTTAAAATAGCTCGAGCCGAATTTACTCGCCGCGCCTTGCGTGACTCGGATGTGGCGGGGCAAACATAAGCGGATCCGCCGCGAAAATTAACAATTTCAAGTTTTTCTTTGGCTGCATTCAATTATGAAAATAATACTCCCAAAATCTTTTCTTATTAATCCCCTCTTTCTCTCGAAAGGCTTTTTCGAGGTCTATGCCGAAATGATTACAAATGTCCAAAAGATAAATAAACACATCGGCGGCTTCATGATCAAAATGAAATTGCTCGGAATTTTTATCAGTTTTCATTTTCTGCGTTTTTCGCGCAGCTTTTGCCATCTCTCCACATTCTTCAAGAAAGAGCATAAACATTTCTGACACGGTCTCTTTATCGAAACCGCGTTCTTTTACAAGCTGCGCGACATATTCCTGAAAATCGCGGAGTGTTGGATTTTGTCTGAGATTAAGGTCGCTTTGTTTCATAAGGGTAAAGATTTCAAATCCTTTAAAAGTTTTTTAACAAGGGACTGTAGAATTCTGCTTTCTCCCTCGCTCAAATTTGATGGATCTTGACTTATAAGTTTCTGTTTTAAATCCGCGATTTTCTCTTTAGAAATATCGGAAATAGGCAAGACGCCAGAAATAACTCTTCTTAAAAGTTCTTGCGCTTCTTCGGGAATTTCATCAGAAAATTTTTCTACCACTTCGGCGACAACAACAGGCAAGTTTTTCAATCTGGCGTATGCCATTTCCGTTGCAGCACTTTGCCCAACATATCCTCCAACGTTAGCTACATATAAAAAATCGACTTTGTGTATTTCTCGCATAAAATCCATTTCAAGCCTATGCGGTGGCTTATCAGGGTCATCTGTTGCGAGAATAATAAATTCTTCATCGGGATTAAGAGCTTCTTTTGTTGCTGGCGCAAGAACCTTTACCTCTGCTTTTTCAAAATTTTCAAGCACTTTCCCTATTTGTTCCATGTGCCTACGAAAACTACCAGACACAACGATTTCGAGGCGCTCAACGATGTTTGGTTTTTCTTCTAAATTCATAGGGATTAAAAAATTCCTTTTGCCCTTATTGATAAACGCATTTTGTTTCGCCTAAAAATGAATACAAATTGGCCGCCGAGCGAAGCGAGACGGCTTCCAATCGCTTGCAAAATCCTACCTGGCGGAAGGGGCGGGATTCGAACCCGCGATAACCTTGCGGCTATACCTGCTCTCCAAGCAAGCGCACTCGACCACTATGCGACCCTTCCAGACCTTATAATTCTATCATGGCTAGCCTCCTTTTCGATCGCACCTTCCGCCTTCATTTACTCTTGTTTGTGATCTTCAACACCTTCTTTTATTTATTTCTGGTTCTCTTTAATTCTTCCGTCCCTTTCAATTTTGACCAATACAGCCTGAATGCCCACCACTTTCTCCCTGACCCCAGAATCAATCATCAACCCTTTAGTCTCCTCTCAGCTCTGGCTCAGTATGATTCCCAATGGTACTTAAAAATTGCCTCCACCGGCTACACCTACTCTCCCAACCAAAACGCCAACATATCCGACAAGTCCCTTATGGGCAACTCGGCATTTGCCTACTTTCCCCTTTTCCCTTTAATTATTCGTGTTTTTGATCTGTTCACCAAACATCTTGAACTATCAGCTTTTATCGTCACTCAGGTATTTCTACTGGCCAATTTTATCAGTCTGTATTTTGTCACCAGCAAATTGTTTTCTGCTTCAGTTGCTCAAAAAACCGTTTGGTTGTTTTTCCTCTTCCCTTTCTCTGTTTTTTTCAGAAGTTATTATGCAGAAGGGGTTCAACTCTTTTGCCTCATCTGGTTCTCATATTTCGTCATCAAAAAAAATCTTCTCCCTGCGGCTTTTTTCCTTGGCGCTCTGGGAATTTCCAAAGGTATAACCCTGCCTCTTGGGCTTGTTTATTTAGTCGCCCTTAAACGCCTTCCCCTTCCCCGCATTCTTCTTTATCTACTAATCGGCTTTCTCCCGCTTTTTCTCTGGATCGTTTTCAACCTGGCAACAACCCAAGACCCTTTCTTTTTTTTCCACGTCTTAAATAATTGGTTTCCCCAAATTTCCCTCCCTTACCCCATCTTAAACCTCATTACCATACTCAATCTTGAGAAGCTCCCGCTTCACTCGGTCCACTCCTCTCAGATCGATGCCCTTTCGGTCTGCCTGTTAGCCTTTTTATTGTATAAAAGCTACCCCAAACTGCCCCGGGTTCTTTGGCTTATTAGCCTGGTTGTCTGGGCTGTTCCACTTTTTACCCGCGACCTGGCTTCCTTTAGTCGTTATCAGTCGGTTTCCTTCCCTGTCTTTGTATTTTTAGCCCAAAACCTCAAACCCTTCCCCTACCTGGGTACGCTCAGCGCCTTCCTGGTTCTTTTTCTTATCACCTCCCCGTATTTCGTCAATTGGTACTGGATCGGCTAAAACACTACTGTCTCACATAAATTGCTGCCACATCATCCTGATATGTTTTTTTCCAACCTGCCCTTTCTAAGCGAGTCACCAGCTCCTCACCTCGTTTTTTCTTCTCGTCTCTCACTAGCCATTCAAAAATCCTCCCGGGTTTCACTTCCTTCGCCTCCTTTTCCGGCTTCCCCCACAACACCACTCTTACGTTATATTTGTCAAAAACAGCTTCAAATTCTCCTCCGTCCACCACATTTTTATAATCCCCAAACGCCCGATCACTCTCGCCTGGTGGCGCCTTCCACCGCCAACTTGGCATTCTTCCGTCAATAAACACTTTATTTTCCGGCAGCTTCCATATCAAAAAGCCGCCCCAGCCATAGCTCGAAAATACTTCCCCCGGATAATTTTCTCTCCTCAAAAACTCGACCGCGTTTACCGGATAATCAATCCATCTCCCTGTAAAAGTTTTCGAAATCACCAGCCCCACATCTACCCAAAACACCAAAGCCGAAATCGCTAGTAGTATTTTGTAAAACCAAACCGCCCGTAATCTAGCGGCCTCATTAGTCATGACTTTTCTGTAAATCTCTTCTATAAATGCCGCCACCATCGGTGTACCCGCCAACACAAATAGCGGCATATATCTAAGGCTCGACATTCCCATGCCAAACAGTACTACCATCACCACTATCTCCCACACCGGAATTTTTTTGTATTCAACACTCACCACCGCCCCCACCAATGCTGCCACTAGCCAATAACCCAGGTCCGCTCTTACAAAAAATGGCTGCCACTCGGCTATCGACCCTCTTAAAGTTGAGTCAGATATCGTCAGCCAAATCTCCCACCACAAATTAATCCCGTATGGAGTCAGTAAAGTTACCAACACCGCCAAAAGAACCATCAAGAGGTCCCTTGTGTTAGCTTTTTTTGCTATCCAATTAAATCCCACTCCCAACCCCAAAACCATCAGTCCTACTCCAAATCCGCCATGAAAATTAGCCCAAAAATAAAACAAAATCACAACCAGCCACCTGGCCTTTTTACCCAAAAAGTCATTTCGAAGCATTCTCATCACTATCGCCAGCCCCAACCAATCCTCTACTTGTGGCCGTATTCCCGCCCTGGTTAAAAACACTCCCGTCCCCAAAAGCATGGGTACAATTGCCCATTTCCACAATCTCATTGGAATTGCTATCATCACCGCCCCTACGGCAATTGCTCCAAACACCATCGCCGTCAGTCCCATTCCTCCCCACGAATACAATCGGTAAATCAGCTCGTCAGACAACCTTCCGTGGTCCACCCATGGAAAACTGGGCATCGTATATGAAAAGGGGTCGGTTTTGGGAATTCCCGAAGTCAACAACATTTCCCCCGTCCTTAGATGCCAACCAAAATCCGGGTCTAAATTCCGATACCCTACCCAGGAAAAGATCATCACAAGCCCCATCCATCCACACCCCAACCACAAAAATGTCTTTTTATCCATCTCCTGATTATATAAACAAACTCACAAATGATAAAATTAGGCTGCCTGCACCCATAGTTCAACGGATAGAATAAGGGCTTGCGGAGCCTTTGATGACCGTTCGATTCGGTCTGGGTGCACCAAGTGGAAGGGTCGCATAGTGGTCTAGTGCGGCGGTTTCGAAAACCGCTGTGGGGCGTTTGCCTCACCGTGGGTTCAA
>MEXR01000061.1:0-26115 GCA_001773775.1 Candidatus Amesbacteria bacterium RIFOXYB1_FULL_44_23
CATCCGACTCAAGCATTACCTCCATTGAGAAGTAGGCTACGTCGATGGGATTTCTATCGTCTGGCATGGGCAGCAATTTGCTATATATAATATACTATACTTCCGGTATCTTTATGAAGTTTTCGAGCCCAAAACCCAACCTGCCCCTAGAAAAAACATTTCTGGATCAGGTGGAAAAAGATACTCCTTCGAAGATTAAGGCTAAAAACTTAGTTGATTTGAACACGGAAGGAGAATTTAGTTTTACATTAAAAAGAGAGTATTTAGAAAAGTTTGACCCAAATGGAGAAGCGTTGGGGATAATGTCCTGGTTTGAAAACTATGCGGCTGAGGCTAAGGTGTCCACGGCTGGAATCAGAGGGATACAAAACCCGCTCTATCCCTGGGACACACGATATCCACTGAATTTGGTGGGGGTGATGCTTGCTACCATGGGGAAAATTTTAGTTTCTCAAGAAACACCTGGTGAGAAAACGAAGATTGCCGCTTGCGAAGTCCGGTATAATTCCAGCCAATATGTGGAGTTAATATCAAGGATTCAGGCCGCTTATGGCATAACTACGTGGATAACTGACGAGTATCAAACGATTCCAATTTTTCTAATTTCATTTTTGGTGTTTGTATTTGATTTATATGGAGGAGAGTACGCCACATCCAGCCATTCAATGTGCAAGAAGATAGCGACTAAAGATCTGAATACCCAAGGTAGTCAATATATTCCCAGCGAATCATTGCTGTTTGTAGAAAAAGTCAGAAAAATATTAGAAGAAGTTAGGACTAAAGGAGAATATACAATTAAAATATCCTCCAAAGATGATAGGAATCTTGAGAAAAAGTTTTTAGCAAGTATTGATAATGGAATAAAATTGTATGTGGACTACCTAAAGCAAGGGGTGGCTACACAAACAAATTTAAACTATATTAGGGGTTCGAAAAACAAGATTTTGGTTGATTGCATGGGGGGAAGTATGTATAAAACCCTGTCTTCGATGCTCACGTACCTGGGAATGCTCGATCAATTTGATTTTTTACATGCGACTGAGGACTCTTTTAATCACGGGATAGGAAAGGTGGTTGATGAAAATGGGAAGTTTTTTGACTGGGGATGCGATACAACAATTATGAAAATAAATTTCGACACCATGCATATCGGGGTGCCGGTATTGGAAAGTGCTAATTATGAGTCACTTCTAAAAGACTATCCGCTGGGGACTACGCTTCTGATAACAGATCCTGACGCGGACAGACTGGTTATGGCTTACATCGAAAAAGCGGATGAGCTGCCTAAAATCAAGCAGAGAGGACTGGTGCATCTGACTTTGGACAAGGAAAGAATCTTGGTCATGTTTACACCTAATCAGTCTTTTTTAATGACGGTGGATTTTCAACAAAAAGCATTGTTAAAGGCTGGAATTTGGGATAAGTACAATTGGTTTATCCTAAAAACTACGGCCTCACAGCGAAGCTGGGACGAATGGGCTAAGGCTAATAATGTACCAACAATTAATACCCCGGTGGGATTTAAAGAACTGGCTGATGCAATGATTAACATTGAACGGAAACTTAAAGAAACTCCAGGTGAAGAAATAATTATTAAAGATGTTTTAGGAAATTCGATAAATGTTGGAAAAAAACCCAGGCTACTATTTGCGGGAGAAGAAAGCGGCGGAGAAATATTCGGGCCGCCGGAGCTCGTTTCCAGTAACAAAGGAAGGCTGGCTATTTCTATGAGGGAAAAAAGCGCCGGAGAAGCTGTAGTTATTACCGCAGCCATGGCTTCGTGGCTGGCGAAAAACAATATGAGTCCGGCCGATTATTTATGGAATATTTATGAACGTAACAATATTGTATCCCGGTATGAAATAAGAATTGATTGCAAGTATTACAATGAAAGCGAAGCGGATATCACCAAGTTACTGAAAGAAAAAGAGGCAGGAATGCGAATTAAAGAGGAAAATGACGCGTATTTTCTAAGTTTGGCGCTGGGATACCGAGACGGGATAATTACACTTGACCAGGTCAAGGATATATTAACTGAGTGTTTTTCTGGGTTAGATTTTTCAACTGTTGTGGATATTAAATTTGTGGGTGATGGTACTTACATCTTATGCACGGATAAATGTTTGGAGGTTAGGCCATCAGGAACTGACGCCATGAATAAAGCTTACGGATATGGAATAGATCAATGGGACTGTATTAAGTTTGCTCAAAAGTTCACTGCTTACAGCGGAACCAGGAACCCTTTGCATAAAAAATATATACCTGAGGAGTTTTACAACGAAGTTAAGGATTACAGTTTTGAAATCTATTCCTACTACAAAGAACATCAGTAAAAAAATTCAGGATTCTTTTAGCTGAAGCAATTTGTCCATCAAGTATTCCCCTCCCAGATGCTCTCCCTCGATAAAATACTCTGCCTGAAGATGCGCTTTGTCGGTAGTTATACCAATACCTGCAGCGTCAATCATGTCCTTGTCGTTAATTCCGTTACCCACGGCTATAGTATCAGAAATATTAACATTGAGAATCTTACAAAGGCTGTTTAAACCAGCTCCTTTATTAAACCGTTTGGGGGCAACATCGTAAGCTTCCCCATTCCACCAACAGTAAAATTCACCCTTGGGATCGTGTTTTTTTACAACTTCGTCTACGTCTGGAATAGCCTGAAAAGCGTGAAGGGTAATTAAAAATTGTTTGGGCTCAAAACCCCGAGCCTGAGGATTGGTAACTGCAATTTTTTGAAGGTCAACGGTAATTTTATGCATGGTTTCTAATTCATAGTCATTGAAAATTTCTGTTTGGATTAGTTTCCCATTGTGGACTATAAAGATACCTATTTCGGCAATTAAGCTAGCATTGCCCCAGAGAATGTCTTGAAAAACTTTAGTAAGATACAAACTGCTTCTACCACTATTAATGGTCACATGGAAGTACTTTTTCAATCTGAGGAGTTTTTCAAGGATATTATCTTCCAGGGGACTGGTTTTGATCTTTAATTGAGTACCTTTTTCCTCAATTTCTGTGCCCCTTTTTATTGTTACCCCATCAACGTCGAAGCAAACTATCTTGACGTCTTTTATCTTTTCTTTAGTTAGTTGGTCAAGTGGAAGCATGAGAGACTTATTTTACGGCAAATGTATAGTATTATCAAAAAGATGAGTGAAATTTCCTGGAACAACTCTGTAAAACTGATTCTTTCAGATGTGGATGAGATGGTAGCTGATTTGTATGTACCGGCTGATCCTAAAATCATTACCGAGCTGAATCAGGTTCTGGAAAGCGGGGTGGCAATATTTTTTATTTCCGGACACGGCCTACAGGGAATTAAGGAGCGGGTTACAGATCTGCTTCGACCGGATCTAAGAAAACGAGTGCTGATTTCGCATTGCAGTGGTGTGGAGGTATGGGGATATAAAGACAATGGAGATCTGAGAGATAGCCCGTACCATAGTTTGTACGATGAGAAATTAAATCAAGCTCAGAGAAATGACTGGCGAGCGGTTATGGATGAAGTGGTTGAAGAATTTAAACTAGTTAAGTATCCTGCCAGCTCAATTCCTCAATTTATGAAAGCATCCGGCAACAATCCACTGGCGGTAATGTATGTAGACCGGGGTCCGCAAATTACTTTTGAAGTCATAAACGGATACGACTTAAGTCCTGAAGCGGCTGAGAAATTAGAGATCAAGGTTCCCCTGACCCATGGACATTACGATTTACGGATTCCAATTTTAGAAAGAGCTGAGAAATTACTGGCGGAGCGCAAGTTACCCATTTCTCCAAGACTGGGAGGAGTATTTGCTTTAGATTTTGCCGTAGAAGGGCTATCGAAGACCACTTCAGTAAAACATGTCGTGGACAATGAAAAAATCCTCAGATCGATTGGGGTTGATAAAGATAGTCTGACAAACCCCAACGCCTTGGAAATATGGGGAGACAAATTTTCTGTGATCAGAGGAGGAGCGGATAGACACATGTGCGAAGCTGTTGACCCAAAGGTCAGAGCCATCGATTTTCGAATTGAAAATCCAGAGGAATTCTTACCGGGATACAATATTCAGGTTTGGGATGGTGACAAACATCTGCAGGAAGGATTACTTGAATATTTACAGTCCAGAAAAACAGGCTTGGAAAACACGTCTTAATTAAGGTAATATATCTGGGATGGGACAGATTAAGTGGAACGATAAGGTAAAACTGGTGCTTTCGGATGTGGATGAGACGGTGGCTGATTTGTACCTGCCGGCTTTGCCGGAAATGATTTCGGAGCTGAACAAGGTGCTGGAAAGCGGAGTGGCGATATTTCTTATTTCCGGGCATGGTCTAGCTGGAATTCAGGAAAGAATTACGAACCACATAAAGCCAGAGCTGAGAAACAAACTATTAATAGGACACTGCTGCGGAGCTGAAGTGTGGGGATTTACCAAGGAAGGCAACCTGAAAGACCGGCCATACTACAGTAAATATGAAGAAAAAATGAGCCCGGCGCAAAAAGAAAAGTGGAGGCGGGTAGTTGAGCAGGTGGTACGGGAATTTGAGCTGATTAAATATCCCACCATGCCGGTGCAAAAGTTCAAAGAGAAGGCCGGAAGCAGCCCACTGGCAGTCATGTATGAAGACCGGGGGCCACAGATCACTTTTGAAGTTGTAAATGGATTTGATATGACACATGAACAGGCAAAAGACCTGGAAGTAATGATTCCGGAAACCCACGGGTTGTATGACCTGAGAATCCCGATTCTGGAAAGAGCGGACGTGCTATTTAAGGAATTCGGTCTACCGGTAGTCTCTCGGCTGGCCGGAGTGTTTGCCCTGGATTTCGGAATTGAAGGAGTATCCAAAACTTTGGCTGTTAAAAAAGTGCTAGAGGAAGAAGAAATATTAAAGTCAGTCGGACTAAGCCTTGACGACGTATCCGAGCCGGAACATCTGGAGATCTGGGCTGATAAGTTCTCGACTACTTTCGGTGGATTTGATCGGTACCTGAGTATGGCGGTGGGGTCAAAAGTAAGAGCGATTGATTTTCGTCCTGAAGATCCCAAGGAGTTTATGACCGGATATAACGTTCAGGTATGGGATGGGAAAAAACATCTTCACGAAGGGCTTTTGGAGTACTTACAGAGCAGGGGAAAATAAGAATTAATTCGGAAGAGGTCAAGGTCTAAAACTGAACTGGGTATCGTGAATTTCCTGTCTAATTCCACTCAGAAGCGAACCCTTTTCCTGCATTTGCAGGTTGGCCAGGCTCCAATCAAACGTGCCCCGGACAAATTCTCTTATATCTCCGGGTTTCTCCGACAGGACCAAGTTGCGCATGCCGATTTCGTTGCCGTAGTACAGAATCGGGATGCCGGGTTTTGATAACAGCTGTTTGGTGGCCCAGAGGATATCGTCACCGTTGCCCCGGCAAACTTCGGCCAGTCTGGCTCCTAAACTCTGACCGTCTGGTTGAGAAAACAATTTTTCAGGATCGATAATTTCTTTTAATGTAATTCGTTGCTCTTGGCTGGTGAGAAAAAATAAATCAACACTGTCGTGGTTGGTGAGAAAAGTGGCCCAGCGACAATTATCCGGGATTCCGCCGGATTGATTCCAGACATCTTCAACACCAGAGAGATTCTTGTCGTGAATTGAATTTAACAATTGAACCGCCAAAGGAAAATTGATAACCAACTGGCACTCATCGCCTGAACCGAAAAATTGTTTGGCCTCGTTTGGCCAACCGCCGGTTTCAGCCATTAAAACAACGCCGGGATTTCTTGAGTCAATGTGAGAACGAATTCTTTTTAAAACCTGATGAGTTTCAGGTAAACCAAAACAGTTGGTGTTTTCGCGCTTAATTAATCTGGCGACGGCGTCTAGGCGCAGACCGTCGACGCCTTTATCCAACCAATAATCGATGACTGAAAGCATGGCCGCTTCAACTTCGGGATTGTCCCAATTTAAATCAGGCTGCTGAGGATAAAAAGTGGCGTAATAATAGTCGTTGGTTTCAGGGTTAAAAATCCAATTGGTAGGTTTTAAGTGGGCAAAATGAACAAAGGCCTGAGAAAAACCAATCTGGTTATCGCTCCAAATGTACCAGAGTCTTTTGGGGTCGGATTTAGACAGCTTTGCTTGTCTAAACCAAGCGTGCTCACTGGAGGTGTGATTTAAGACCAAATCGATAATAACTTTCAGGCCACGGGAGTGAGCGGCCTCAATAAACCTGTCGAAGTCCTCCATGCTGCCAAGTCCCGGTCTAATATCCTGGTAATCCGAAATGTCGTAGCCTCCATCAACCATGGGAGAGGGATAGTGGGGAAGAATCCAGAGCGTGTTGACACCTAAATAGGTGAAGTAATCAAGCTTGGCCGTGAGGGCGGAAAAATCCCCAGCGAATTTGTCTACGTATAATTCGTAGATGACAGCTTTTTTCCACCAATCCATATCCGGCATAGGTTATTTAGTTTTATGCAATTTTTCTAGGCGAAGTTTGACGTCCTGTAAAACATTGGCGTAGGCGATGAAGGCTTCGTAAGGACTGTCGTAGGGGTTGAAGTATTTGTGGACATCGCCATCAGAGAACCATTTCGTACACATATAGTAGAAGTGGTCTGATGTAGTCAGTCTGCGCCAGTCGGAAATAAGCTTTTGATCTCTGGATTTAAGAACGGCAGATTCCAGCGCATAAAGCTTGGCGGCAGCGTCATCCTGCATGCTGTTTCCTAGCCAGGCTGAGATATCCCGCTCCACATCGGCCCAGGAGACAAAGTTGGGAAAATTCAATTCGGCGACTTTGGGAAGCTTTTTTAGAGCTTGGGACGGAGTCACGAAGTAATTGTCGCGGTGTCTTAAGAGTTCCTGAGGCAAATGACGGAGAAATTCGAAAATCCCGGTGTCTTCCCATTGATGCTCGCCAAAGGTTTCATAATCCATAAATAAATTAATGATGTCACCGGAGCCATTAAAGGCTGACACCCATCTGGCGAATTTAGGAGCTGTTAAGGGAAATTCTGTCCATCCGGGATTACTGAAACGAAAAGCGATATCGTCAGACAGGCGGTAATTTTTCAGCATCAGGCCGATGTTTTGGGTGCCGACCGGTTTGTAAATGAAATTGGGGCTGCGCCATTCCAAAACGTGGTCAGCTCCTTCGGCCAATATGCCCTCATAACCCATGGCTTCCAGATCCTGACCTAACTCGTTTTTATAGATGAGTTCGGTGTTACGAAAGACTTTAGGGATTTTTTTAAACAACCTTTTAATCATCTGGGAGTGGAGTTTGACCTGAGCTTTAAATTCGTCTTTGGAAAAAATGTAGGATAGAGAATGGTAGTAGGTTTCGGAAAGAAGCTCGACTCTGCCGGTGGCTACCAATTCCTGAAATGAAGCCAGCGCGTCGGGAGCATACTCTTCCAACTGCTCCATGACTACGCCGGACAGAGAGTAGGCAACCTTAAATTCGGGGTGTTTTTTGAGCAGTTCGAGAATTACCTGATTGGTGGGCAGATAGCTTTTCCGGGCAACTTTCTGAAGAACGTCTTTGTTACTTAACCTACTGCCGTCGGGACTGTCGAAATAGTTGTGATCATTGCCGATATCAAAGACCCGGTATTTTTTAATCCGGTAGGGTTGATGCACCTGGAAATAGAGACAAATTGCTGACATGAGGACTATTTCTTTTTCCGGCCCAGGACTTTTTTATAAACATTTATAGTTTTGGACGCGGCTGCCTGCCAGGAAACGTTTTTGGATTCTTCTTTACCGTTTTCCTTAAGCGATTTATGCAGTGAAGGATAGTTTAACACGGATACGATTTGATTTGTCATTTCATCCACGTCCCAAAAATCGGCCTTGAGAACATGGCCCAAAGTTTCGGAAACTCCGGACTGCTTGGAAATAATGGCCGGGGTGCCGGTAGCCACCGATTCTAAGGCGGTCATACCAAAAGGTTCAGAAACCGAGGGCATGACAAACAGATCAGCAGCTCTAAAGGCCTGATTAAGCATTTGACCTCTTAAAAAGCCGGCAAACAGGACTTTGTCGGAAATTCCCAACTGAACTGCCAGATTAATCATCTGATTTTCCATATCGCCTGATCCGACCACCAGAAAAACGGTTTTGGGATAATACTCCAGAGATCTGGCGGCGGCTTTTAAGAAATAATCAGGGCCTTTTTGCATGGTCAGCCGGCCTAAGAATAAAACTATCTTGTAACCGGCTTTTTTGAGAGCATCCAGGGGATTTGATTCATCGATTTGGTTAACGTATTCCTCCGGATTAATGCCATTATGAACAACGTTAATTTTTGCCGAATCAATCTGATAATGCTTGAGAATGATGTTTTTGGTGAAATTACTGACCGGCATGATAGCCTCTGACTTGTCCATGCCCATTTTCTCAACCGCATAAACCATGGGGTTAATACCCTGTCCACCTCCCCGATCAAATTCCGTGGCATGAACATGAGTGACCAGAGGCTTACTGCTGACTTGCTGAGCTACAATGCCAGCCGGAAAACATAACCAATCGTGAGAGTGAATAATGTCATAATTGTATTTTTTAGCAATATCGGCTGCCCTTTTGGCGTAAAGATTGACGGCTGAGAAAAGATCTCTGGCCATTTCCGGCGGAAAATTCTTGGGTAGATATTTAAAAGAGGCGTAGGGAGAAAAATCAGGCCAATTAAAACCCTGGATGTCAGCAAAAACCAGCCGCATAAAATCGGCTTTGACGTTTACCCTTTGAGGTAGGACGAAAGTGATATCGACGTTTTGGTTGGCCAGGGCTTGTGACAGTCCATAGCAAGCAGTTCCGAGTCCCCCACTATTGCACGGCGGAAGCTCCCAACCAAACATCAGCACCTTGATGGGCATTAATAATAATAGTAATACTATATTTTGGATAAAAAAAGTGGGAGACTAGTACTGATGATCTTAATTTTTAATGTAGGGGGAACCACGACTAAAGCTGCACTGTCGCAAGACGGGCAAACTTTGGCCGATGTTTGGTCATTTGATACTCCAAGAGACTTTGAAAAATGGCTTTTTGTCCTTTCAGAAGAGACCGGTAAAAGACTGAAAGGAAAAGCCGTTGAAAAGGTGTGCGGAGGGATTGCGGGGGTGTGGGATGTAAAAAAAACCAAGATTTTTAAATCCCCTAACTTGCCCGACTGGGAAGGAGAATTGATTAAAAAACAAATTGAGAGCCAATTTAATGCTAAAGTTCTTCTGGATAACGATGTAGTAATGGAGGGATTGGGTGAAGCCAGAGTGGGAGCCGGAAGACGAAAGCAGATTGTGGCATTTTTGGGGATCGGGACAGGAATCGGCGGAGTAAAACTTGTTGACGGAAAAATCAGTCCGGCGGCTTACGGATCCGAACCCGGACACATGATTATTGAAGCTGACGGAGAAGTGGGATATTGGGAAAATTTTGCATCCGGTGCGGCAATGGAGCACATGTACGGTAAAAAGCCGGAAGAAATTGATGATGTGCAAATTTGGGACAGTGAATTAAAACTTCTGGCAGTGGGAATTCAAAACGTGATCATGATGTGGTCGCCGGAAATTATAATTTTCGGCGGAGGAGTATCAAATAAACTGGATTTTGAGAAACTGGCAACATTGGTAAAACAAGAAATGATTATGTTTCCCAAACTTCCGGAGATGGTGGTCTCAGAATTGGGCGATAAATCAGGACTATATGGAGCTTTGGAGTATATAAAAATCGCTTCCTTGTGACGTATTATCTGACGACTGGTTTTGATTTCAGGGCAAAACGAAGATCATCGTCCAATGATTCAGCAAACAGAAACTTAAGATCGTGTTTGACTGAAGCTGGAATATCTTCTAAATCCTTTTTGTTTTCTTTGGGAAGAATGACTTGTTTGATACCAGCTCTATGAGCTGCGATAACTTTTTCCTTAACTCCACCGATTTCCAGTACTCTTCCTCGTAGGGTGATCTCCCCTGTCATAGCCGTGTCTCTTCGGGTGGGAATCTTAGTTAAAGCCGAAACGATGGCGGTGGCAATCGCAGTTCCGGCAGAAGGTCCATCTTTGGGGACTGCGCCTTCGGGAACATGGATGTGGACGTCGATGGATTTATAGAAATCTTTTTTGAGGCCCAATTTGTCCCAATGACTTCTGATGTAAGAATAGGCGGCTTTGGCTGATTCTTTCATAACGTCGCCTAATTGACCGGTTAGTTGCAGTTCGCCTTTGCCGGGCATGGTGGCAACTTCAATAAACAAAATGTCTCCTCCGGCTTCAGTCCAGGCCAGGCCGGTACTCATGCCCACTTCGTCGTTTTTCTCGGCCAGAGTTTCAGGAAAGCGCTGTGGACCTAAGTATTTATGAATATCCGCAAATTCAATCTTGGTATTAACTTTCTTTTTCTCGGCCATGAGCCGGGCAATTTTCCGACATACCTTGGCCAGTTGCCTTTCTAAATCACGAACTCCGGCTTCCCTGGTATACCGATTAATGATTTCTTTAAGAGCGGCGTCTTCCAACTTCAGAGATTTAGAAAGACCGGTTGATTCCAGCTGCTTGGGCCAAAGGTAATCCTTGGCGATGTGAAGTTTTTCTTCAGAGGTGTATCCGGCAAAAGGAATTATTTCCAGTCGGTCGCGAAGAGCCGGAGGGATAGTGTCTAAAAGATTGGCGGTAGTTATAAACATCACCTGGGATAAATCAAAGGGCACTTCCAGATAATGATCGGAGAATTCTTTGTTTTGTTCCGGATCTAAGGCTTCTAAAAGAGCGGATGATGGATCTCCCCGATAATCAGAGGCTAATTTGTCGATTTCATCCAACATAAAGACCGGGTTTTGAGTTTTGGCGTTTTTAATGCCCTGAATGATGCGGCCAGGCATGCTGCCAACATACGTGCGTCGGTGACCTCTGATTTCAGCTTCGTCTCTGATACCTCCCAGGGAGACTCTGACAAATTTGCGACCCAGGGCGCGGGCAATGGACTTACCGATGGAGGTTTTTCCGACACCGGGAGGACCGGAAAAGCAAAGAATCGTGGGGTGGCCGTTACTGGTACTTTTGTTGTGATGTTTGAGCTTCATAACGGCCAAATATTCCAGGATTCTTTCTTTAACTTTTTTGAGTCCGTAGTGATCCTGCTCTAACACTTTGTCGGCGTTACTTAGGGAAACATTGCCTCCGGAAGAAATGCCCCAGGGCATATCCACCAACCAATCCAAGTAGGAGCGAATATAACTGGATTCTGGATTATGAGGACTCATCTGTGCCAGGCGGGAGAGTTCTTTTTCGGCTTTCTTTTTTACGTCGGCCGTCATTTTGGCTGATTTGATTTTCTTTTTTAAAAGGCTAATGTCTTCATCGGCTCCTTCTTCATCGGCGCCTAACTTTTCCAGTTCTTCCTGAATGGTACGTTTTCTTTCCCTTAAGACCTGCTCCTTCATGCCCCGCTCAAATTTGGCGTGAGTTTTGGATGAAATTGATTTTTCCAGTTCCAAAACCTTAATTTCATGAACCAGATATGATAAGACTTTTTCCAGTCGGGGTTTGATATCAAAAGTTTCCAGAATTTCCTGTTTTTTGGCAGGATTTAAATCCAAAGAATTGGCGACCTGGTCGGAAAGCTCGGACGCAGATACGCCTGCCATGAGACGCATAAACACCGGGAACTCAACCGACTTACCCAGGTTAAAGGCGGTCTTAAATTCGGTAACAATCTGGCGGGCCAGGGCGACCACCTGGTCGGTTTCAGTGAAGGCTTCAGCCACATCCTGAATTTCCGCCTGAAAATTCGGGTCGGTGGCGGTGTAGCGTTTGATAATCACGCGGGAGAGGCCCTTTACCAGCGCTAGAACCTCATTCCCGTACGGAGCGACCTGTTCTATCGTACATAGGGTACCCACCTGATACAGGTCTTCTGTGTCAGGAGAATTGGTAGGGGTTTTCTGGGCTACCAAAACAACTTTTTTGTCGGAAGCGATGGCGGCTTCGATGGCGGAATTGCTTTTGGGACGGCCAAATGTCAGATGGGCTTCGGTGTTAGGAAAAACTACGCCTTCCCTTAATGCGACAACCGGAATTGACTGAGTATCATCTGACTGGGGAAGTTTGGAAGCTTTGGATTTAGTAAGTGAAAAAGCCATATGAATTAGCAGTCTAGCATCTGGAGTGACAAGAGTCAACTGCCTACAATTACTTAATAATGAATCACGACTTTTGTGCCCGGGTTGTCCTGATCGGACCTGACAATTGTGTCTTTGCCTTCAATGTGCGGACCGGACCAATAAAAGAGTTTTTCGGCAACGCCGGTGGGGGCATTAACGCAGCCATGACTCATGGGGGTGCCGAAATTTGAATGCCAATAAGTGCCGTGAATGCCAAAGTCACCAAAAAAGAACATGGAAAAAGGCACGTTAGGAAGGTAATAATAGGTTTTATTAAGCCTGCTGCCGCCTTCCATTTTGGTTGAGGTAATTTTGTAGTAAATCTCAAACTCGCCTACCGGAGTGCGGTTCCAAAGACCGCTTGAGATGGGACTTTCCAAAAAAACCTCATCACCCTGATGAGCGGTCAGTCTTTGGGCAGTTAAATCAATCTCAATCCATTTGGCAGCCGAGGTGGTACCCAATACCCGACGGTCTTTTCCCCCCAAAACCATGGTCAGACTTTTGGGGGGAGTGACTGTTTGGTCCTGCCAGATAGCTACCGTTTGTGACGGATCAACTCCGCCTGATAAATCCATGGCCGGACAGCCAGGGATAGTTTGTGAACTAAGAAACTTATTCAGAGCCAGAGGAAAGCCAACCGAAACAAGCACAGCAAGAACCCCGACTGCAATTAAAGGACGTACTGAGTGAACAAAAGGAAGGTTGATGAATATAATTTATAATCAAATTAAACCACAAAGCAAGAGTCAAAAGTAAAAAATTACCGACAGATGGGGAAATTAGCGAGTGACGGAGATGACTTGTCCAAGTTCAGCTGCGGGAGCGGCTACGGTGATTCTGTTGTTGGCAGCACTTCTGACGATGGTGTAGTTAGTATCATAACCTCCGACTACAGCACAATCGGTGACGGCGGCACCATTGTTGGTCAATGGATCAACCGGAAGAGCAGCCATGTAATCATCAACGACGTCGTCGCAGATGTTAGCACCAGTGTCAGAAATATTCTGAACTACGGCAGTGATTCCGGCTGGAAGAGTGCCACGATTGTCAGCGGCAAATTGATCAACGGCGTTTAGAATGGCGTTGACGTCAGAAGCTCTTTTGGTGTTGTTACTCTGGGAGAATTGACGAGCCGGGTTGATGGCGATCAAGACGATGGTCAGAAGGACTGCGAGAATTCCGATGACTACCAAAAGTTCTATCAGTGTAAAACCTTTTTTGTTGGGCATTGGATATACTGTAAAGCTTTTGTTAAACACTTGTCAAGGGGTAGGTTTAGTAATTGTAATGACAAAATCTGACGTAGCTGCGGACTCCTGCCTGAATGAATATTCAGGATAAAGAGATGAAACTATTTTAGTGACAAACTCACCGGCGGATGTGGCAGCTGACGGTTTGGCCACTATTATCACCTTACCGGTTTGGGTGGAAGCATTACCGGTTGTAATTTTAGTGAACCCAGCGCCTTTTAATAAATTGGACAAAGAAGCGGCCTGACCACTAACCCCGGAGGCGTTTAAAACCTGAACAGAATATGAACTAATTAACTCGGCAGACGGGGTGGCCGGAGTCGGAGTAGGAATCGGAGAGGGTGAAATCTTGGGAACCGGAGTCACGGTAACAACTTTCTTAACCGGGGCGGATTTTTTAAACGGAGGACTGTTTAGAGTAATGGCGACCATGACAACGGCGCCACCTATAAATAGCAGTGAAAAAAGTGCCAGCAGTATTTTGTGTTTTTCCAAAAATGCCTGTTCTTTTTGATGCAGGGAGGTTTCATCATTTTGAGTAATGATGCTATCAGCAATTATCTGATCGAGTTTGCGATAGATAAGCCGACAGGATTCGGCTGAGAACTCACCCTGACTGCCTGAGCCAAGGACGAAATCCGGTACTACTGCGGCAATTTTGAATCCCAAATCTTCAAAACTATGACGTAAGGCTTCATAGTGATCCCGGTTGATAACCACCTGTTTAAAACTATTGCCTTTTTTAAATATCTTGGAACTGGTAGCGGAGAAGGGCACGGTGTCGATGAATTCTTCAGCCGTTTCCTGAGTCGGCGGTAAAGGACCGGGGTAATCCTTTTCAAAATATACCGAACTGGCCAAAATCAGTACCAAATTTCCGGGCTTTATTTTTTTCTGTTCAACGAATACCTTAACCCGGGAAAATAATTCCTGAGCGTTGGTGATTTCCAAATCGGACACAAAAGAACTGTCAAATTTACAAAGTATCGGCTCAAGTGAAGTGGAGCTACACAACCTAAGGCCATCCCGGGCAACGTCAACTATCATGGGGGGGGCAGTTTTTTTCATATTGGTTCAGGGATAAATTTCCTGCCAGGAAGTGATGGACATCACTCCGGCAGCGGTGTTGGTTGTCACTTGAACAACACGCTCAAAATCCCCTATTCGGCCCGTGGAAGTAATAGTGGTAACACTACCCGCGGTACCAACCACAATTGTGGCGGTTCCGTTTCCAACTGTCAATGTTTCGCCGACATATGCCGGGTCACGAAGCAGTCTAATAAGGCCGTTTTCGGCTCCGCTTTCGGCAATGGCATAAACATCAATGCCGACTTCCTGACGTGTTGAACCCTGAGAATTTGAGGCGGTAAGACTGACAGAAGCCATGGTGATGGTCATGGCTATCACCATAAAGGCCAAAAGAATGACTACTGTTTGTCCGGATCTCATCTTAAGGTGGCGGTAGCTGTACCATAAGTAACCTGGGGCTCCTGGTCTAATGAAGTTATGCTGCCGGTTAAAGTATAGTTGAATCTGAGTGAGGGTTTGCCGCTGGGGTTACCCAGGCGGGTAACTAAGAAATCTGAAACCTGAGTGCCATATGAACTAACCGCCTGAGTGTTACCGGCTATAGTGAGCTGCAGCTGACCATTTGAGACGGAATAAGTGTAGGTCGACCCGCCGATATTCAAACTTAAAAAGCTGGATGTTTGTCCGGCACCGGCCGGAGTGATGACGTCAGTGGCACGGTGAACGTCGTACACCAGTCGGGCGTCAATAAAACGGTTATCCTGGTCGATAACCGAAACGCTTTGGGTTTCCAACTGAGTTTCTAACACCGAACCAAACAGCCCGCCTAAAACTACCAGGAGAATTGATAGCAAGCCCATGTAGATGAGAAGTTCGACGATGGTGAATCCTTTTTTCATAGCTTAAGGCGAATAATTAACTGAAATATCGGAAAAAATGGGCGTGTAGTTTGAATCGGTGGTATCCAGATAAATCCGATATCTAAAACAGTGAGCCGGATTTTCATAACCGCTTCCGTCATCGCTTAAAGGAACGGAGCCTTCGTTGGAAGTAAAAAATGTACTGCTGGTTCCGTCCGGACCGACAAAAATAAAATTGGCCGAAGCACAACTTCCGGAGACCTGGTCGGCAACGGCCATCTGAAATCTGAGAGTGGTTTGAGGAGGAGTAGTAATGGTGGAATAAAAACGATTGAAAGCAGTCTGATAACCGGTGTCAAAAATGGCTGAATCAAAAATGCCGGTGGCAGAATAGCTGCCGCCCGGTCCGCCTTCAATAATGTTTAACTCAGTTCCGGAATCACCAGTGATAATGTAAGAAAAAGCGTCTCCGTCTTCCTCCAAAACGGTATCGATCCCGTTAATGCCAGCATCAATATTCAGACCGCCGCAACGAACGGGTGTTGATTCGTTACTGACGTTAATCACCTGATACTCTTCCCCTCCTAAGCCTACCAAAATAGCTTTGTTACCGGAAGTTAAAACTATGCCTTTGGGGTTTAAACCGTTGGCTTCGTAACTGCCAATAACGGGCCGGTTGCCTGATTTTGATTCGGTGTCTATTATAAACAACTCGCGCTGGCTTGATGAAACGCCGGTAGCCAGATATGCCCGGGTCCCTGAAGAGTCGATATAAATGTCTGAGCCGGCCTGACCATCTACATCAGCTTGGCCGACGACTACTAAATTTGAGGTATTAGAAATATCGATAATCTGCATTTCCGTAGATGATCCGCTCAAAGAAACAAAAGCGTAGTTGCCGTTTATGGCAACTTTGGTACCGGTACCGGCAAGAGTGACTCCGTCTGTATCCAGAGGCGGACGGGAGCCGCTTTTGGATGAAAGGTCGAAGTTTCTAAGGATGTTGCCTTGAGTCATATAGCCCACCGAACCGGAAACATAGACGCTGCTGGCATTTGCTATCCCATCGGCATCAAAGAATCCGGCCAAGACTGCCGGTTGAACAGAGAGGTCAACAATTGCTATCTCGGCAAAGTTAGTATCGGTGGCCAGGTAAGCGTAGTTGGTTTCTCCAAAGACGTCGTTGGTTTTGTAACCATCAAAGGTTTTGATAATGGAAGGAATTGGAGGATTGGAATTTGTAACCGAAACTTCAGCAAAAGAGACTCCGGAGGCGTTATCCCCTGTACCTGCAAAGACCCGGCCTTCAATAGCTGAAATGGCGTTGGCTACTCCATTTTTAGGAAGGTCCAACGGACTAATTGTCAAGGCCGGTTCACACCAGTTGCCAAATCCTCCCGCCCCCAGGACTACTTCCCCACCGGAAGTGTTAGTAACAGTGGTTCCGGTTTGAACACCCAGATTAAACTCGGCTTCGGTAGTTTCAATGAATTGGAGATTGTCCAAATACCGGGTAAGAAAACTGGTGGAGCTAACTGATGAAGGGAGGGGTTCGGCCCAGGATACGGTTATAGTTATTTGTTTGGTGGAAGGATCATTGTTGCCTCCGGAAGAAACAATAGTTCCTGAAGAATCCCGGTGAACATCGGCTATATCAACCGCGCGGATAAATTGGCCCACTGTTTCGGTTCCAGAAACCAGAGTCCAGGTTCCGGCAGAAACGGCAGGATGATAAGTGCCATTTACGGCAAAAGCGGTCCAGCCATTTTCCCTGACTACTCTAACTGCCTCGACGGTTTCCTGCATTAGGGTTGAAGCCTGGTTTCGCTGCGACTGTTGCACCCGACCCTGGCGAGAGCTAATCAGACCCATGTACACAGCCGGGAGAATGATGGTAGCCAGGCCCATGGCGATAATGATCTCGACTAATGATTGGCCTTTAATTAATTTGGGTAACAACACCATACCTATTTATAGTAATAATACGGGTAACGGCTTCTGACTGATCAGTCAAACTCAAATCGTAGGTATCGGAGACAAATCCGGGAATTTCACCGCTACCCCGGGCAAATACGATCTGAGAACCGGGATAGGTAACGGAGGAAAAACGAAGTGAAGGGTCTAGATTGACGGTGAAATTTGCCGGATCGGCCGGAACATAAGTTGATCCGTTAAAAAGAACGTAGCTGTCTGCTTGAAAATATACTCCATACTGAGTCGGTGTGGGACTTGTCTGGGAGTCGCCGAACATGGCTTTGGTTTGTTGGGACTTGATGTCAGAAAGCAAAACGGCGGCAGTTTCGGAAATGGAGGCCCGGCGCTGAGATGTGATCAGGGAAGGAAAGGAGATGGTCATAAGGGTAGCGACAATTCCCATGACCACGATCAATTCTATGAAAGCAAATCCGCGCATTTAGCGGCCTCCTACTTTACCGATTAGTCCGTAAATTGGCGCCATGATGGAAATCATCATCCCCCCAACAAATACACCGACAACCAGAAGCATGAGCGGTTCAATAATTGCGGTAAGGTTTTTTAGGGAATTGCTGACCTGGTAATCTAAAAATTCGGAAATATCCTGCATTGATTTGTCCAAGGAACCACTTTTTTCTCCGGCTTCGATAAGCTTGGTAACGATAGCCGGCATTTGGCCGTGAGTGCCCCTGAAACCATCCGACATGCGTTTGCCGGCCATGATTAATTCACGGCTTTTTTTGATAATTTTGGCCATCTGAGGACGAATTACCACATCGTGTGACAAGTCCAAAGCCGTGTTAATGGGAAGCCCGGCTGAAAGCAGCAGATACATGCTTCTGGAAAAGCGGGTCAGGTCAATTTCTTTGACTAATTGCGAAATCAAAGGCAAAGAAATCAAAATATTTACAAAGAAGGATTTTTTGGCTTTATAAATTAAATAAAAGGCCAGAAAAATGGCCCCTGATACTCCCAAAACATGCCAGGGCTTATTTACGATCAGGTCAGAGGTGGCAATCATGATCTTGGTGGTCATCGGCAACTCTACCTTGAGGCGCTTGAAGACCTGGGAAATTTTGGGCATGACAAAGATAAGTATCAGGGCCAAAACGGCAATGAAGATAAAGAAAATTACCACCGGGTATATTAAGGCTGAAGTGATCCGGTCTTTAAATTCCATTTCTTTTTGAATGTGTTTTCGCAAATCTTTGAGAGTGGTCTCCAATGTCCCCGCTTCTTCGGAAGCCCGAATCAGGTTGACGGTGACGGCGTCAAAAGTTTGAGGGAATTTAGCGAAAGTGACATATACCCGTTGGCCCTGCATCATGTCAGCTTTTAGAGTCTCCAGGATTTTTCTTTGGTCGCCTTTGGTATCTTCCAAAAGAGATTCGACCACTTCCACAATCGGAATACCGGAGGAAAGCATGGTGGAAAGATTGGTGATTAAACTGATCTTCTCGCTTCCTTTAAGGCTAATATTGGAGTGTTTGGCCATTTAGTAAATTGTCAGGAGATAAATTCCGATTTGGCGACACGCAGGACTTCTTCTATGGTAGTAGTCCCCTGCTTGACCTTGATCAATCCATCCTCCAACATGGTGGCCATACCTTCAGCCATAGCGGCTTTGGCAATTTCGTCCGAGTCGGCTTTTTGAGTAATTAACCTTCTGATGTCTTTGGTTATTTCTAATACTTCAAATAAGCCTACCCGGCCCATGTATCCGGTTTGGTGGCAGGACTTGCAACCCTGACCTTTACTGACTTCGATATCTTTTTCTCCACCAAAAACTGATTTGATTAGATCAGAGGGGAAATTTTTGGCCAGCTCAGCCCGACTTAACGAAACGGTGGTTTTGCATTGGGCACAAATTTCACGAACCAGACGTTGGGCAATGATGACGTTAACAGTAGAGGCGACCAAAAACGGTTCTACACCCATATCAGAAAGACGGGGAATGGCGGTTGCTGCATCGTTGGTGTGAAGAGTGGATAAAACCAAATGGCCGGTTAGAGCGGCGTTAACGGCAATTCCGGCGGTTTCGTTATCGCGGATTTCTCCGACAAAGACGATGTTGGGATCCTGACGCAAAATCGAACGCAGACCGTTGGCAAAAGTGAGATTGGTTTTGACGTTGACCTGAATTTGATTGGCACCTTTGATACGATACTCGACCGGATCTTCAACGGTGGTAATATTTTTTTCGCGGGTATTAAGAATTTTCAGAATTGAGTAAATGGAAGTGGTTTTACCGCTACCGGTAGGACCGGTAGAAAGTAACATGCCGTAGGATTTGGAATACGCGGCCTCAACTTTCTGCAAATCCTTTTCGTTCATACCCAAAGTCTGGAAGTTGTACTGGCGGGATCGGGAAGACAAAAGTCTTAAAACTGATTTTTCTCCCTGAACTACCGGAACTATGGAAACCCGGATGTCCAAATTTTCTTCCTCCAACTCCATGCGCATTTTTCCGTCCTGGGCACTTAAATGTTCATCGGTTCTAAGACCTGATAAGACCTTGATACGGGTAATAATGCGGTCGTGGAGATATTTGGGGGCGGAGATAACGTCCCGCAAAATGCCGTCAATACGAAAGCGCACTAGAGTGGTCGTTTCCTGAGGCTCGATGTGAATATCAGAAGCCCTCTCCTGATACGCAGTATCGATCATGGTATCGACAATTTTGGCAACGGGCGGATCTTCCAGATTACTGGAATGAGTCCAGATATCCTGCTTTAACAAGTCATCGACTGATTTTTGCAGGTCCTTTTCGTAATAACGCAGGGAGTTTTGAATGTCTGAAGCCAGAGCAAAATAAACAGAAATTTTCCCGGCGGTTTTTTTGGTGATGTTGGTGAGAAGATCGGTGTGATCGGGATTGGCCATGGCCACCTTAACACCTTCCATATCCCGTTCAAAAGCAATTATTTTGTGTTTTCTGGCAAAGCGTTCCGGAATGATGTTCAATACCTCGGCCGGAATTGCCATCTTGGAGAGAGAAACGAAGGGAACTTTATATTGACCGGCGATCAAACTGCCCAGTTTGTCTTCGGCGATGATGGCTTTTTGAACCAAAGCCCGATCCAGGGTCATTTCGGAGTTAATGGCAAAACGTTCAGTTTCAGCCAGAGTAACCTCATCTACCAGTTTGGCACCAAGAAGAAGACCTTTAAGCTGGTCGTCGGGCAGGGACATACAACTATATTATGATCATAGAATCCAAATTACAAATCACAATTTGTAAATAGCTTTGCAAATCCAAATTAGGAATTTTACTGACCGACTTTTACGAGGCGAGCGGTGTAGATGATCTGGCGGACGGTGCCGTCTTCAGTTTCAAATGAATTGGTACCTGTAGTTCTGGCATAATCTTGTAAGTAGTCTGAAAGTTCCTGGTTTCTTTCTTTGATCTGGGCTCTTAACTCCAGGATTTTATTGGAAAGATCGGCGGCCTGCGGCATTTTAAGAATTTGTTTTTTGGTGTTGCCCCTGATTTTACTGGCCTCTTTGACGGCTTTGTCGTGGGCCTGATAAGTGGGGTCGTTTTGAAAAATGTCGTCCAGCATTTCCTTTAATTTTCCGGCTTCAATTTTCAGTTTTTCCACCTGGGACATGGTGGAGTTGATCATGCCGGTCAAATCTATGGTTGAAGTAGGGTCAGCGGGAACCGGAGTCGTCGTAGTTTGTGTTTCTTCCAACATGTTTGGATACTCTAGTAGGTTACCGGCAATTTTACAAGTAGTTAGTGTCTGTCATTTAAACCCCTTCTATACGACAGGCGAAGCTTGACTGGTGGTTTCTTTAATAAGATTATGTCCCAGATTAACCGTCTTTACGGCAAGGGATTCAGGCTTTGGGACATTATACGGGGAAAATCACTTTCTGGCAAAGACTACGGCGTTTGGTAAGCCCCGGCCCGGGCCGTAAATGTACCGGCCGTTATTGATGACGGCAATTGAGCCTCCGGTATCCAGGTTGAGGGCGCCGGTTGCTCCCAGACTCTTAAAAACGTGGGCAAACTCGAGCATGTTTACGTTTTGGGCAACTACCACCATGACGGTTTGAGCATTGCGGACTCCAATACCAACTTTAGTACCCTTGGCTTTTTGTTTATCGGAAAGACCGGATTGGCTGTCGTCGATTTGAACGTTTCCCCCATCAACTAAACCGGGATAATTGACGATGCCGGCAGTAAGACCGCCGGAAAAACTGTTGGCGTTATGTTTGTAATGGGCTCCTGAGCCGTCAGTGTAGACAATGGCCCGCCTTTCTCCCCAAAAAAGTTTGTCCTGATTTATCCAGTGATTAAGCCGGGTGTTGTAGACGGGAAAATCGTAGGAATTGGTTTTACTGGCGCAATCAGGATAAGTGGCCGGGCAGAAATAGGTTCCGTTGACCCCGGCAAAGCCACCGTTACGATTGACGTAATCAAGCAGGGATAAAACATTACAACCGGTCGCACAGTTGCCGTCATTTCCGGTATCGGTAACCATTTTGGCAGAGCCTAAATCCACGGTTAACACAGTAGTTGAGAAGCTGCCTTTGGCTGTAGCTATTGTGCCACGAACCAGACCAACTCCGGGCGGACCGGAGATTGGAGGAGGTGTTGGTTTGGCCGTTGGCCTGGGAGTGGCAGTAGGACCCGGAGTGGGAGTTGGAGTAGGTGTGGGAGTTGGAGTAGGGGTAGGTGTAGGAAGCGGTGTTGGAGTTGCGGTTGGCACCGGAGTCGGAGTGGGAATGGGAGAAAAAGATACCCGCGATAAATTGACGTTAAACAGGGATAAAACAAGCGAAAAGCCGACAATGGCAAGAACTACGGCAAGAGAGGGCTTGAGCAGGATGGGCATGATTATTTCTTTAAATTAGTATACAGGTTTACGAAGAAAATTTGGCCAGAGCCTGCACGAATTTTTCCAAATCCTTAAAGGTGTGGGCCGCACTGAGCTGAACTCTAATTTCGTCTCTGCCTTTGGGAACTACCGGATATGTAATGCTGGTGGTTAAAAATCCCTGCTGAAACAGATGATCCTGAAGTGCTTTGGCTTTGGCGGGATCAGCCAGCAGCAAGGGTTGGATGGCGTGCTTTGAGTCAGCGGCCAGAGCAATTGAAGTTTGAGAAAGAAGTTTTTTAAAGTGCGAAATATTTTCACGCAAGTTTTCAAGGAGTTTTTTACCCTCAACTGAGTCTAATATGTGTACAGATTCCAATGCGGCAGCTGCGGCTCCGGGAGAAATGGGATTGGAATAAATGTAAGTGGCGGCAGACTCACGCAGATAATCAATGACACTTTGACTGGCGGTTACATATCCGCCATCAACACCAAAGGCCTTACCCAATGTTCCTACCAACACATCAGATTTAGTTCCACACAACTGTTCGACTCCCCTGCCGGTATCTCCTAAAACGCCTATGCCATGGCAATCGTCGACAAACATAAGTACTCCTTGGGGAAATTTTGAATCGTAAGCGTCAATAAGCGAACGCAACTTTTCCAGGTTCTGATACTCTCCCAGCATGCTAAAGACACCGTCGGTAACTACGAGTACCCGAGTAAATTTGCCTTTGCTTTCTTTAAAAATTTGTTCCAGTTGAGATAAATCAAAATGGTGAAAAACCCGTCTTTGGGTATCGGGAAAATTGGCTACCCGAATGCCTTCGACAATACTCCGGTGATTAAGCTCGTCAGAAACAACCAGGGTATTGGCATCTAGAAGTGAATCCTTGCTTTGGCCTTTAATCAAACTGCTGATTACAGCCAGGTTGGCCGCAAAAGCACTACTGAAAATCATGGCGTCGTCGCGGCCATGGAACTGGGCCAGGGCCATTTCCAAATCCCGATGAATTTGCAGGCTGCCGGAGATAAAGCGAACGGCCCCGGGGCCGACGCCGAATTTTTCGGAAGCCCTACTTTCAGCCTGTTTAAGTTTGGGGTGGTGACGCAGGCCTAAATAGTCGTTTGAGTTAAAAACAGAATATGATTTTGAACCGATAATGGCCTGGGGAGGAACATCGGAAGTAAATCCGGAGATGACTTTTTCCGACCTTTTGGAAACAGATAAATCATCCAGACGGCGGACTTCTGACTTTAATATTTGGAAATAATCTGCTCTAGACATGAGGTGACTTGAGAAATTTAAGCATGACGGTTACAAAGCGAGAGAAATTATACTCCGGGGACCAATTCCAATCTCGACGGGCTACCGAATCATCAATGGAATGAGGCCAGGAGTCAGCAATCGGTTGGTGAAAGTCCGGAGAGTAGGTAACCGAAAAAGGCAAATGGCGGGAAATTTCGGCATGCAGCCTTTCGGGAGTAAAACTAAAAGCGGAAAGATTGTATGAAGTCCAAACGGTTAGTTTTTCGGCAGGAGCGGCCATTAAATCCAAGGTGGCTTTGATGGCGTCGTCCATGTACATCATGGGCAATTGGGTGTCTTTTGACAGAAAACAAACATAGGCTTCATTTTTTACGGCTTTAAAAAACATGTAATTGGCATAATCTGTTGTTCCTCCTCCGGGTTCTGTTTTCCAGCTGATAATTCCCGGGTAACGCAGGCTTCTTATGTCAACGCCGTACTTCTGATGGTAATACTGGCAGAGCAATTCGCCGGCGACTTTGGTTACTCCATACATGGTAGTCGGCTGCATAATGGTGTCCTGGGGAGTCTGATCTTTGGGGGTGTTGGGACCGAAAGCGGCAATGGAGCTGGGCCAGAAGACTTTAAGATGATATTTAACGGCTAAATCCAAAACCGTTTTCAGACTGCCGATATTTACCTGCCAGGCTTTTTGGGGATCTTTCTCCCCGGTGGCTGAAAGCAGTGAAACTAAATGGTAGATGGTGGTAATCGAGTGCTTATGAATACAATTTTCCAGCTTCTCTGGGTCGGTAACATCAAGCAGGGCAAATTCGTTAGGATACCCAGCCGGAGGAGTCTGGATGTCAGAAGATAAAACCGCATCCGGGGAAAATTTCTGATTTAAGGCAGTAACCAACTCGGATCCGATTTGTCCCAGACTTCCGGTAACTAAAATGTTTGATTTGGCCATGAAGGGATAAGTGATGTATATTGTAAGCTGTGAGCGGATTATCGCAAATAGTCAAGATAAAAAACAACCCGATTAATAGAAGCTGGATGATCCCGGTTGTGCTAATTTTTGTATCAGTAATCGTTCTGGCGGGAGGAATGTTGGGATTAAGAATGAGAAATGATGATAAGAGATTAGGAGCAGCGACAACAAAGGAGGTGAATTACAAATGAAGGGATTTGTAGGAAATATTGAGGAAATAACTCTTTTAAACGAGTACTTCCGTGAAGTACTGTTTACCGGAGCGCATTGTCAGTTGGTGGTGATGAGTCTTAAGCCGCTGGAAGAAATCGGGATGGAGGTCCATCCTGATAACGATCAGTTTTTCCGATTTGAAAAAGGTGAAGGCAAAGTCATTATTGACGGTGAAGAACACAAAGTCGGAAACGGAACTGCGTTGGTAATACCAGCCGGAGCAAATCACAACATTATTAATGTATCTGCCTCAGAGGAATTAAAAATGTATACGATTTATGCACCGGCACACCATCCGGACGGGACAGTGCATCCGACTAAGAAAGATGCGCTGGAGTCTGAGGAGTCTGAACACTAGTGCTGGAGGGACTAGAAAGTGAACGATCAATCCTGTGACCAATCAGGTCGGCCAGGGTTTTGAGTACCTGAAAGAGAGTGATGGGAATAATCGAAGTAAAATTTTGAGCCATGCCAATAACTAAGTGCATGGGGATGATTCTCACGTAAGGGGCGAACATGACCGTTCCGATGTTTTTTCTGACCAGTTTGTCACGGTCTCTATTTAAGATATACGAGTAAGTGTGATTGAAGAGAAATACAATTTGTAAGGGAACTGCTCCAAGAAGATCCGGTGGTTTAATCAAAATAAAAAATAAATAAACCAAATGGAAAAAACCGTAATGCAAAAGAAAAAAATAAGCGGTAAAAACCTTGGTTGAGTGAGTAGGTTCTGTCGGCTGACCATTTATTTTGAAGCCCTCGGTTGAGAAATTTTCCAGATCAAGAATTTTTAAAAATTGAAAAAAACCAATAATCACACTCTGGCCCCAGTATAAAAACATTAAGTCGGCCATAGACCAGCGAAAAATAACTGCGGAAGCAATGGCGATTAAGTTTGAGACAAGAAGCAATCGAAATGAAAGATCAGCAAACATAGTTATTCCAGTGACTTTTCCATAAGGATTTCGTCAAAGTACTTGTCCCCCACCCTGATTTCATTTTTGTAACAGCCAACCTGGACAAAACCAAGCGACTTATACAAACCAAAAGCCTGAGACTGACTTGAAGTGACTCCCAGTCTTATTTTTTTAAACTGTGAGCGGGACGAAGCCTCGGCAATAATTGTTTGTAACAATTCTTTGCCAATTTTTTGACCTCGATATTTCGGTGAAACATATACCCCCCAGGCTTCGGCAATGTGACTTATTTTGGGATTGGATTTGGTGTAGATACTGGCCATACCAACGGGGGTTTTACCCATAAAAGCCACAAAAGTTTTGTCGGCGGTATCCAGCCTGTCAAACCAATACGAATCAGGCTGATCTACTAAGCTTTCCGGACTAGCGGAAAAAGCAGAAGGAGAATCGGCCAGTGACTCCAATCGAAGCTTTTTAAAAATCGGCCATTCGTCCGGAGTCAAAGCGCGGATGATGAGGTTTGGCGTCATGATGGTTCAGTTTCGGTTGAGGTAATTTCCGGCAAGGACAAAGTGTGGATTTCCGGCAAGGCGTTACCCATTACTCCCTGCAATTCCCCGTACATCCGGGAGATGTTTAATGACACCCGTTTAATCTGA
>MEXR01000062.1 GCA_001773775.1 Candidatus Amesbacteria bacterium RIFOXYB1_FULL_44_23
GCGACTTGGCGACCGCCATTATCTTCAAACTTAAAGAAGAGCTTCTCGTCTTCACCTATTTGACCTTCAAAAAGCTCCAGAGGTTCTAAAGTTGGGGTTTCCATGGGGTCATAGCCCCAGCTTTCACAAATTTGAGCCAGACGATTTCGAAGCCACTGGCGTTTCAAAGCGTCAGCCGGCAGAAAATCGCGAAAACCTTTTAGGGGTTGAATTTGGCTCATTTTCTTAGTTTATCATTGTTTAATTAATATGACACGCCGGGGATTTTCGGGATCTTTTTTCTCCAGATCCAGGCCAACTATTGGCTGCATTAACAATTTCTTTATGGCAATACTGAGCATGGGAGAAGTATCCAGGGTGCGCATTAGCAGAGGCGAACCGGCTTGGCTGAGTTTCTCAGCCAGCTGAGTGCCTATTTTTTGCTTTTGGTATCGGGGATCTACTCCTACCTCGGAGATATAGAAATAACTTTGCAAACCCGGGCTAAATTTAGCCATTTTTTCTTGACCTTCTTGTGTGTCGTATTTTGTTTCAGAAAATTTTAGCCAGTTTAGCTGGTAACCCCAAGCAAACCCAACAGGCGCATCGGAAATTACAGCCAGAAGTGCTACTGCCAATTGTTGACTTAGTTCCTTTTGAATATAGGCAATGCCTCTTTTTTCTCCGAGTGGAGGATCAAACCAGGGAGGGCCGGTAAAGACCCTGTCGTATAGTCTGGCTATTCTGGCCAGGTCGGACGATTGAGTAATGGATTCGATGGTAGCCATGGTTATTTATCTGGAACTCGGGTAACGTCTTGATTCGCCCACCGTTTTGGGAATTAATAAGGCGGGATTTTTGGAAATTTCACCAGCTAGCCATCTGAGAACCAACTCATCCGCCGATCTGTCATCGCGGGCGAAATTCGGCCATCTGACATTGGCCCAGTCAATTTCCATGTTGTTTGGAATATTTATTTTTGATTGATATTTTTCTTTCATAGGGTAGGTGAGGGGAGTCGAACCCCCGTTTACAGCTCCACAAGCTGTCGTGCTAACCGTTGCACCACACCCACCAAGTAGCTTTAGCGGCAACAAAAAACCTCCCGTTACTTGCCACCAAAAAACTGGTAGTAAGGAACGAGAGGCAACAAAAAAGGACCTCCCGCGGTCCCATCCTTTTTCCCCGAAAAATTACTTTCCAGGGCTCTTAGTCTGGCTCGACCGGTAAACGGTGATTTCAGATGGCTGATTTTTACGGTTGGCCTTCTGTACAGTATTTGGCTGTCTCCTTTGGGATCGTGACTCCCATGCAAACGGATTTACGAATTGGAAGGAGTGTAACACTCCTAACCTATAGTTGTCAACCGGTAAAATACACTTGACTGATGGATTACAATATTGATGATGAGGAAAGAGTCATCTGAATACAGAGATTTAGCTTTTTCCTTATGATCGCGGTGGCTTTTTTAAATACGATACGGTTAATTAAAAAAAGCAGCCTGAATAACCCAGTTTCTAACTAGAATGCGCTTATCAGTCGATAGAATACAATACAGACATGGCAACTATTAAATGCAAGGAAGTCAGCTTCGAACAAGACGGAGTTACCTTTAGGGTTAATCGAACACCTGGTGTTTATAAAGTTGTTAGTGTTCAGCCAGTACGGTTCGAAGGATCCGATCAATCGAGTGTGGAGGGGTGCGTTTTGGAACATATGGCTGTTGGTTTGACATTTGTGGGAGCCTCGGCAGTATACCCAGACGCAAAGTGTACGAGGTGCGGAGGAAAAGGGCGATACCAAGTCAAAAGAGTAGCCTGAATTTAAGCTTACGGGGAAACCGGGAGAAGATGTATAGAAAGAATTGAACTGCCTTTGACTACGGCGACGACTTTGAGGTCGGCTTTGAAATCGGTTGTTTTAGCCTTGACCACTTTTCCGGCGTCGACTTTAGTATAGGCAGTGACAGATGATGTTTTGGCGGTAGCTGTGATTTCGGAATATTTGCCAAAAACTGCTTTTCTGGTGTCTGCCGTCGGAACGGGGACTACCAGTAGTCTTTTGGCCACCATAGCTCCGGCACCATCAACGTCACCCATGACTAAAATGTAATCTTTGGGTTTGATATCGGCCGGTGTGCCATCTTTTCCGCCTTTGAGCTTGATGATGGTTTCGGTTGACACTAGGGCACTTTTGGTCAGGCCCAGGTAGGTATTTAAAGTCAAAGTGGCTTCACTTTTTGCGGTAACCTCACCCAGGAAAGCTTTTTTGGAGATGGATTTTTTAATTTCAGCCAACTCCTCGGCAACTTTTTGTTTGACTGAGTCGCGAAGTGTGGCAGTTGGAGTAGCAGTCTGAGCCAATGCCGGTGTTACTACTACCAGTGCTAATGTAAGGAGTAATAGTAGTTTTGATCTCATATTTTGGTGGTGGAATAGGTAACTACGAATTGTTTTGAAGCGGTATTGCCGTTTGAATCAAAAGCCGTAATGGTTAAGCGATTATAGCCACCCTCCAAATCAACATCAGTGGAGAAAGCGCCTTTGTCATCGGCCATAGTCGTTAATTCATCCGATTCGGTCAGGATGATAATGGTAGCCAGAGGGGAGGTTGAACCGCTGACGGTGAGAGTGCTGCTGTTAGTAAAGAGCTCATCTTCGGGTGAAGCAACGGTTAAACTGAGAGTGGAGGGTTGACTGGGAACTGAAGTGGGAGCTGCTTGTGTAGGAGCGGGGATGGCGGAATCCGAAGAAATTTTCGGTTTAAGATTTTTATTGGCGGTCCAGATTCCGAAGGTAATAACTAAACCTAAAATAAATCCCACTAAAACGGCCAGGAACACTTCTTTTTTCATATAAGGTCCCTCACAGATTAATTGACCTTCATTGTCTTGTCAAGACAAGGTTTTCGGTGTATTGTTTAGAACATGGAAATAGCGTATTTAGGCCATGCCAGTTTCAAAATCAAGGGCAAGCAGAAAACAGTGGTGATCGATCCTTACTCAGACAAGGTAGGAAAATTCCCCAGAGACGTAGAAGGAGATATTCTGCTGGTGTCTCACGACCATTTTGATCACAACGCAGTGGAGAAGGTTAAGGGATCGCCGTTTTTGATTAACGGGCCCGGAGAATATGAGGTGGGGGGAGTGTCTGTGGTAGGAGTTCCGTGTTATCACGATGAAGAGAGCGGGGCCAAAAGGGGAACAAATACAATGTTTGTAGTTGAGATTGACGGACTACGGATAGCCCACCTGGGGGATTTGGGACACAAATTAAGCGACGAATCCCTGGATGATATTGGTCCGATTGATGTAGTAATGGTCCCCGTTGGGGGGGTGTATACGGTGGATGCTAAAGTGGCTAAAGAAGTAGTCGGACAACTTGATCCATGGGTGGTAATTCCCATGCATTATAAGCAAGCAGGGTGTGATGTGGGGGAAATTGCCGGAGTGGAGGAGTTTTTGAAAGAAATGAGCAAATCCGAAGTGGTTCCGATTCCTAAATTGGTTCTGACCTCAGATAGGCTTCCAGAAGAGTTGCAGGTGGTGGTATTAGAAAAGAAATCGTGATTCTGAGTAGTTGGGGACTGATTGCCATTTAATATTTGTTTTTTTGTGGTAAATTGAGGGGGCATGCCGGATTTGAAAGTTCCTCCTCATTCACTTGAAGCCGAACAATCGGTTTTGGGGGCGTTACTAATAGATCGGGATGCGGTGGTGGCGGTGGTAGAGTTTTTAAGGCCGGAGCATTTTTACGAGGATAAACACCAGAAAATTTACGAAGTGATCATGGAGCTGTATCAGGACAGAGAACCGGTGGACCTGGTGTCGGTATCTGAAAGTCTGAAAAAGAAAAAGACCGTAAAAAATGTGGGGGGGACGGAGTATCTGACTGAACTGGTGAATAAAGTACCGACAGCCGCTCACGCCGAACACTATGGAAAGTTGGTCAGGGACAATTACACCAAAAGGCAGTTGATTTCGGCTGCGGCCAAAATCTCTGACATGTCGTTTGATGATTCGGGTGACGTAAGACAGATCTTGGATAATGCCGAATCAACGGTGTTTTCACTGGCTCAACAGCACTTAAAACAGGTATTTACCCCGGTAAAAAGTATTCTGGCCGAATCATTTGACCGGTTGGATGAACTACACAAATCAGCCGGAGCCTTAAGAGGGGTACCATCCGGATTTAGTGATCTGGATGAGACTTTAGCCGGAATGCAGGACAGCAATCTGCTGATTTTGGCAGCCAGACCGGGTGTAGGAAAAACCGCTTTTGCACTAAACATTGCTCAAAACGCGGCTTTTAGATATAAACTGCCGGTGGGTTTTTTCTCGCTGGAAATGAGCAAGGAAGAACTGATGGATAGGCTTTTGGTGTCGCAAGCGGAAATTGATGCCTGGAAAATGAAAACCGGAAGATTGGATGAGGATGAATTTTCAAAGTTATCTGATGCGATGGGGGAACTGTATGAAACGCCTTTGTATATTGATGACACTCCGGGGATGTCGATATTGGAAATGCGTACCAAGGCCAGAAGACTTCAGGCTGAACACGGCCTGAGATTGGTGATTGTGGACTACTTACAACTAGCAAGACCGGTGCGAAACCTGGACAATCGGGTGGCCGAAGTATCTGAGGTGTCGCAGGGACTGAAGAATTTAGCCAGGGAATTGAAAGTGCCTGTTCTGGCCCTTTCACAACTGTCCAGGCAGGTTGAGTCTCGGGGAATAAAAAAGCCACAACTGGCTGACCTGCGTGAGTCGGGAGCAATTGAGCAGGATGCCGATGTGGTGATGTTTTTATGGAGAGAAAACGACGAAGATTTGGAAAATATGAAACTGGATATTGCCAAGCACAGAAACGGGGCTTTAAGGTCGCTTAACTTAAGATTCAGAGGTGACAGAATCAAGTTCTATTCAGTGGAAGGAAAGAGGAGAAGTTAGAAGTAGAGAACAGTCAAAAACAAAGCCAGGCTGAAAATAGCAACCAGAATGATACCAAGTCCAGTGAGACGATCTCGGGCAATTTGTTGATTTTTCTTAGTCACTGACAATAGTATGTAGTGGTTTTGTGGGAGTGTCAAGATGTTTTGGGTGATTAGGGCGTTTTGTGATTTGAATAGCGGTTTCTTTTAAGTTAAAATTTATCCTAGTGAAGGATGGCGAGCCTGAGGGGTTAGATCCAAAGCAAATTTTGGGGAAGACTATTGTTGAACTCGCAAACGAGAGCGGGGAAAGTCGACGTGATCATTTTGAGGCATTGTTGTTGTTTTCAAGAAAATTACTTGATCTTTGGGGGGTTCAGAGGCGTTTTGAGACCTGGCACGTCGGTAGCCATACGCAGACAAACAAGAAGCCAAATTTAATTTTTGGCAATCACCCCGGATCGATTGACGTTCCATTGGTTTTGACTACATTACATGATTTGGGAATACTTGATCCGGAGGTTCAGATTCTGGTCTCTGAAATATCTTACCCATTTTATACTAGAAATTTTGGCCACAAGAATTTCGTGGAGGCGTCTAAACGACCAACGGTAATATCAGAAAGTTTAAGAAGGGTGTCTGACAACCTCAACAGGGGCGGACAATTCTTAATTTTTCCAGCCGATAGGACGTTGGAGCCTCAAGGGAAAATTTTGTTTAAGGGGGGGCTTAGATTTATTCTGAGTCAAGTGGGCGGGGATAGAATTGTGAATTCATTTTATATTGATTCCGATTATCAAGGAAGGATTCTTTCCCGTTCGCCAGAGGTTTTGACTGGCATTTTGCACCGTCTTCGTAGTGATTCGGCAGAATTGCCGGTTGTGCCGCAAGTTACTATTGGTATTAAAAGGATAGAGTCATTGTCTGGTCAATGGCGGGAGGATCTAAATACTCCGGGTGGTGATCTGGAAGTGGGGCGGGCTCTTTCCAGAAGATTTTTAGATGAATATGGACTGCAGTAATTTTTTGTGCCCAGGGTGGGAGTCGAACCCACACGAGCTTTTGGCTCATTAGTTTTTGAGACTAACGCGTATACCATTCCGCCACCTGGGCCTGAGATGAGTGTGGTAACATTTTACCATGTGGCCGGTGCTATTTAATTTGGGTTCTGTGAAGATAACGGTTTTTGGCTTATATCTAATAGTGGCTTTGTTGTGGCCTAGTTTTTATATCTGGAGGAAACTGCGGAGTGAAGCTACCAGTAACGAAATATTTGAGTTTACGTTGTATTTGTTTGCTATGGTTTTGTCGGGTGGAATACTGGCACATTTTGTAGATGACGGGAAGTTGGGGATTTCCGGGTGGGGAGCGGTGGTGGTGGGAGTATTTGCATTGCTGTGGTGGTGTAGGCGGAAAAAGTGGGATTTTTGGGAACACTTTGATTGGCTGTCGGTATTGGGGCTTTTGGCTTGGTTTTGGGGGGGACTGGCTTACGGTCCTGGAGCTGCAACCGGTGTAGCCGGAGCTTTAGTATCACTACTGGTAGTGGGTATTGTGAGATCAAATTACAGGCGTTTTAGGTGGTATCCTTCGGGGAGAATGGGGATTGTTGGATTGATTTGTCTGGTGTGCTGGTCACTGTATGAAATTTCGGTTGCAATGGTTGGTAACCACAGGGTATACTGGGGAGGTTTGACCGCCGGACAAATCGTAGCAGCCTGGGTCCTGGCTTATGTAATTGTTGCTATTTATTTGCGAGGAGGAGGAAAACTATCATGGACAAAAAGAACAATGTCAGTCAGAAATTAAAGTTTTTATACCCTTCTGAGGTATTAAAGCCGGTAAGGGAGTATTTGTCTGGAAAACTGTTCGGGCTGGAGAAAAGAAAACAGGAATTGGTGACTGAGGATCCGTATTACGATAAGTCCAGGTTGGACGACAATGCGGCAATTGATGCAGATGCGGCCGAAAGAGTGGGGCACATGGAGGTGTCGGCATTAAGACGGGCAATGGATAAAAACATCATTCAGGTCAGGAAAGCTTTGTCGCGAATTAAATTCGGAAAATACGGGATTTGTGAGAAATGCGCAAAAATGATTGATACGGACAGGTTGATGGTATTTCCCGAGACGACAATTTGTATAACCTGTGAGCGAAAACGGGAAAAGTAGTCAGATGCAAATAATTTTTGAGGACCGGTGGATTTGTGTAGTTAACAAGCCGTGGGGAATGGTGGTAAATAATGCTAAAACCAACAAGGGCCTGACGGTCCAGGATTGGTTTTTGCAGAAGGATTTAGGGCTTGAGGTAGGTGACGGCGAAAAAGATACAGAGTTTGCCTTAAAGGGGGGAGTAGTGCACCGGCTGGATAAAGATACCAGCGGAATATTGGTGCTGGTTAAAACCCTGAAGGCATATAATGGCCTGAAGTCGCAGTTTTTGGAAAGAAAAGTCAGTAAAACATATTTGGCATTGGTGCACGGTGAAATGAAACCGGCAGAGGGGGTGATCAGCCTGCCTATTGAGCGGCATCCTAAAGTGTGGGGGAAGTTTGCCGTGGGTACGGATTTATCGCTGACGGCAATAACGGAGTGGAAAACCATGGGGAAATATACCTGGCAGAACGAAGTGTATACCCTTTTAGAATTAAAGCCACACACCGGCAGAACACATCAATTGCGGGTGCACATGAAACATCTGGAACATCCGATTGTGGCCGATCCGATTTACGGAGGAAAAGCGGCCAAGAAGGATTTGGAGTTGTGCCCTAGGCTATTTTTACACGCCGGAAAGCTGGAATTTAGTCATCCGGATTCAGGTGAACGATTGGAATTTGAAGCTAAGTTACCTGAGGAGCTGGAACTAGTTTTGCAAAAACTGGTACACTGAGAGTGATTTATGGATGTGTTTTCCGTCTTGGCTTTGGTGTTGGGATCAGCTGCCTTGGGCGGAGTAGTGGCTAAAGTATTAAAACAGCCGCCTCTTTTGGGTTATGTAGCTACGGGAATTTTACTTTCACTTACGGGAGGTCTTTCCAGTTCGGAGGTTCGGGGGGTAGTAGAGGTGATGGGAAAGTTGGGGGTGACTTTTCTTTTGTTTTTGGCCGGTTTGGAACTGCCGATGTCAGATCTGAAACGAATGGGCAAAGTGTCTTTGTGGACGGGGATTGGTCAAATCGCGATTTCTTCTGTTCTGGGGTTTGGTTTGGTTAAAGCGCTGGGTTTTTCAAGTTTAACTGCGCTGTACCTGGGTACGGCGGTAAGCTTCGGAAGTACGATTTTGGTCGTGAAACTGCTGTCTGAAAAAGGTGACTTATTAAGTTTGTCGGGAAAGATATCCATGGGGCATTTGCTGGTGCAGGATTTTGTGGCGGTGGGGCTACTGACAATTTTGTCCGGGGTAGCCACGGGAGAGGTGAGTGTGGAGAAGTTGGGGTGGGTGATATTTAAAGTAGTAGTGATGCTTGTAGTATCAATTTGGATTTCAGGGAAACTAATGAGTAAGGTGTTGGATTATTTGGGCTTTTCCACCGAGTTATTATTTATTACTTCGATCGGCTGGTGTCTGGTGGTTGCGGCCGTAGTGGCCTCACCGTGGGTGGGGTTCTCGGTTGAAATAGGTGGCCTGTTAGCAGGTTTGGCTATGGCAAACGCTGCTGAACAGGTGCAAATTGCTTCCCGGGTCAGGCCGCTAAGAGATTTCTTTCTGACCTGGTTTTTTGTGGCTTTGGGAGCCAATTTTAGTATTGATCAGCTGGGGGGAATGGGTTTTGCCGCAGTTTTAATTTCGGTAATGGTTCTAGTTATAAATCCTTTGATTATGATGTCAATTCTGGGACTTTTGGGATATCGGAAACGGACGGCCTTTCTGGCCTCGCTGGCTGTTTCGTCTATTTCCGAGTTTTCCCTGATTATTGTCAGCGGAGCCGTGGGACTATCAATTCTGCCGCCTTCGATATTATCGGTTTTAACCCTGGCGGCCATTATTACCATGCCGGTATCCTCGTACTTAATCTGGAACGATCACAAGATTTTTAAACGAATAAGTCATCTGTTGATATGGATGAAAAAAACCGGAAAATCAGAAAAAGCTGAAGTGCTGGACGGCGAACTTAGCGAACACGGAGTTTTGTTCGGTCACAACCGGGTGGGGGAGAGAGTCAGGCCGGCTTTGGAAAAACTGGTGAATGAAGTGGTGGTGGTAGATTTTAACCCCGAAGTGGTGAGTGAGTTGCGGCAGCAGGGAATAAAGGTTATATATGGCGATATGTCTGATCATGAGCTCTACAGCAAGCTGGCTTTAGATAAATCACCCTTGGTTGTATCAACGGTGCCGGATTTGCATGATAATTTGTTTTTGCTGGGTTGGATTTGTGACTTGAAAAAAAGAGCGGAGAAACATAAAAAGCAGTTGGTGATTGTGACTGCTGCAAACCAGATTGATGCCAAGGAACTATATAAAGCCGGGGCCGATTACGTGTTGCTGCCGCATTTTGTGGGAGGAAATTACTTGTCGTTTGTGCTGGAACAACACAGCAGCGGCAGTGATTTAGACAGGAAATTGGCTAACCTGGAGACATATCTGAAAAAGGAACGAATCAATGGGTAGATGGATAAAAATAGTAGTAGGCAGCGGACTGGTAATCTTACTTATCGCCGGATTGTTTGAGATAGCCGGGTCGTATCAGAGGAGACTGTGGGGAGGAAAGTCCAGATTTACGGTGGTAAGCCTGGGACAACCTACAATTATTTACAGTGTTGATCCGGCTTTTAAAGGAGTAGGGGTCAAACTCATCTTGCCGGATGACCTGATGGTGGATACGGTTGACGGCAGGGGAACCTGGAAAGTGGGGGTACTTCGGCCGTTGGAAAAAAAATACGGTAAGGCATGGCTGATTGATTCATTGGAAAACAGTTTGGGACTGATGATTACCGACAAATTACCCCTGACTAATTTCTGGGACTTTTTAGGATACGGTCTGACTACTTTTGGTATTGACTGGGAAGAAGTAAAAGTATCAGAAACCTATTTGGAGGAAGGAACCGATCCGGACGGAGAAAAGGTATTAGGACTGTCAATGTATTGGTGGAAGAAAGTGGGAGAATTGTTTTTTTCAGCCAACGTGGCTTCCGAAGGGTGGCAGGTATCGGTATTTAACTCTACAAACACAACCGGGCTGGGTTACAAAATGGCCAGGGTGGTGGAAACGGCCGGATTTAAGGTAATCCGGGTGGCAGACACTAATCAGAAAACCGAAAAATGTGTGATTAAAAGCAATTCGGCGGATAGGAATGTTTGGGCGACTCAACTGTTAATTAAAAAGTGGAGCTGTCGGTGGCAGGAAAACAAGGAGTTGCAGGAAAAGGAGATTGAGCTAATCGTGGGGGAGAGTTTTTCAGGTTGGGGTAAACCTTAGTCGTCGTCACTGGGCATCGGTTGGGGCAGATTGTCAGAGTCGGAGTCGGGGTCACCTTTGTCCTCGGACAGTCCCAGGCTTTCAATGTCTTCTTCGGGGGTGGAAACGTCGGGCTTTTCGGAATGAATCAGTTCAGGTGGGGTGAAGGCGGCATAGGTGAGTTTTTCAGTGGAGGGGAAAGACGGAGTGTGGCGGTATTTGGTTGAGCGGTGCAGTTCCTTAATAAAGATTTTCACCGCCTGTTTGGCTTGAGGTTTGCCGATGACGTCGACTGACTTGATCCAGACCTGATACGTGTTGCCGGCTTTGAGAAAGGAACGAAGCTTGGAAGCCAAGTCGTCAGGTAAGCGGCCCAAATAGTCATGGTCTGACAAACTAGTGACGGAAACGCAATGTTCGCGGGCTACGAGTTTGACTTCATCTCCCGGCTGAAGTTTACCAAGGGTTTTTGAATCACCCAAGCGAGTTAAGCTGACGGTTTTGGTAGTACCCGGTTCTTCTAAGAAAGCTGATGATAATATTCTGGGCTGAGAAGTAATGGCCGGTCGACCATGGAAGTTTTTTATCGAATCCAGCCCTTTGGTGGCGATGGTGTTGAATTTATCGATTTTGAGAGTTCTTTTGTAAGCCGACTCGGCTTTGGTTTTTTCCCCGACTTGCAAATAGGCCTTAGCAAGCCGGTTTAAGGCATCAATATCGTTTGATTCTGATCTGAGAATCTGCAGATTCAGTTTGATGGCTTCTTTCCAGTTACAACTTAAAGAAGCTTGGATGGCGAGGTTGGTTAATTCCATGACGTTACAAATGGAAAGTATAACTGCCACCACCTAAAATGCAATACACACATCGGGGTTGGTGGTACAATGGTTTCCAGTATGTCGGGACATTCGAAGTGGGCCACGATTCATAGAGCAAAAGAAGCCAAGGACGCCAAAAAAGGCGCTATTTTCACAAAACTGGCGATGGCGATTGCGATTGCCGTCAAAGAAGGCGGAGGGATAGGGGATCCGGAAAAAAACTTTAAGCTTAGACTGGCGGTAGAAAAAGCCCGGCAGTTGAACATGCCCAAGGATAATATCGGCAGAGCGATTGAAAAAGGAATGGGCGGAGCAGGAGCAGGGGATTTGATCGAAATTATGTATGAAGGATTTTTGCCGGCAGGGTGCGGAGTGTTAGTTGAGGCGGTTACGGACAATAAAGCCAGAACTTCGCAGCAGATCCGGTCGGTTTTGGAAAAAATAGGCGGTTCGATGGGCGGAGCCGGATCGGTATCGCATCTTTTCTCCTCTGTAGGTGAAATAGTTGTCAACATAGAAGGACAAAACCAGGATGATATTGAATTATCAATTATCGATATGGGGGCGACTGATTTTGAAGTAGACGGGAATAGGCTGATGGTTTTTTGTGACCGGTCTAATATTTTTGAAATGAAAGACCAGATGGAAAAATCCGGGCTTAAAGTGGAGCTGGCTGAAGCGATTATGAAGCCCTTGATGCTGGTGGAAGTAGGGGATGAAGTCAAAAAAACACACATTGAAAACGGACTGAACCAACTGGAAGAGTTGGATGACGTGGCCCACGTTTACACCAATTATCAACCGGTATAGTTTAGATGCGAAAAAGACAAAAACTAGTATTTTCGGCAGTATTTTTGGCTCTGTGGCTGGTGGGGGTGCAGTCGGTGAATCTGGAATTGCGGTATCCGCTAATCGGGGTAGCCGGGATCATTGCTTATCTTTTGGGCGTATGGTCGCTTCGGGAAGGATTGTCGGGGATTGAGTGGCTGACGGTAGTTTTGCCTTCGGTATTTTTTACTCTGGCGGTGGGACTGTTTTATATATTACTGCCACAAGCCTGGTGGGCGAGGGGACTTATCGCCTTATTATTCGGAATCGGGCAATATGCACTGCTTCTTACAGCAAACATCTTTTCGGTGGCGGCAATAAGAACGATTGCTTTGTTTCGGGCAGCCTCAGCGGTAGGGTTTGTGATGACCCTGGTTACGGGTTTTCTTCTGTTTGATACCATACTGTCATTTCGGTTGGCTTTTCCTTTAGTGGGGCTTTTGGTTTGCTTGGCTAGCTTTGGATTGTTGCTTCCGGCATTGTGGTCGGTAGAACTACTGCCAAAACTAAACAGGCGAGTATTGTCGTACGCGGTGTGTATATCTTTGGCAATGGGAGTGTTGGCCATGTCGGTATGTTTCTGGCCGATCGGAATTACAGTTTCAAGTTTGTTTTTGTCAACTGCATTGTATGTGATGTTGGGAATCGCCCAACATTATTTTCAGGATAGATTGTTTAATAAAACTGTTTGGGAGTACGTAACGGTAGGGGCGGCGGTGACCATTACAATGTTGGCTACTGCAGGGTGGGGGGTTTAACCGGATAGTTGGCTCTTGAAAATTCGACGATCGAGATTTATTGTGGAAATTAGTGGGAAGCCGACACGAATCACTTGAAGACGAAAAAAAACGGGATGCCAACTCTCATAGGACAGCAGTTACCGATAGACAATTTGCATGGGAAAATAGCTTGATGGCTCAGCAGGGGTTGACGACCGTTTATACAAGCAGAAGAACTCCACCTGCCGGAATGCCGCGAATAGGAACCGATGAATATGACGAATGGAAACGCAAGGCAGAACAAAAGGCTCAAGAAGAAGTTGCTAGCCGGGGTCAGAGGTGAGGGGAGAGGGTGGGGACAAACCTTGTGCAATATCCTATAAGTTATAGGGTATCTTTTCACGAGGGGAGGAGAGTAGTTTTCACAGAATATCGCGATAAATCGGCATTTTCGAAGCTAAATGATATAGTTTGATCATAATATTATTACACTAGAGGATATCAGGCATTGTGGATAACTGCTAATCCCCGGGGAAGGGATAAATGAAGCTGTTTTTAGAGGATAGAACCAGAGGAGAGAATGGTTAAGACAAACAATTAATTGGCATTAACAAGCCGGAGAGGGGTTAGTACTTCCCCGTTTGGTAATTGACGACATCAATTTGAGTATGATATAACTGAGTATAATATCTCTAACACTCTGTTTAGCCTGTATGGAGAAGACCATGTATTGTGTTACATTTGTCTTACAATAGTTTTATGATCAGCTCACAAACCACTCAAAGCCAGAAACCCTCTTTACCCTACTTTGACGACTTTCTCCTATTTATTAAGACCCAAAACTATTCCGAAGAAACTGTTTACAATTATGAGCGGGATTTAACTTATCTTAGAAATTTCTTCGAAGACCAAAAGTGCCGCTACAAGGACCTAAATAAGCAGTTGTTCAACCAGTTTAAGGTATGGTTGGTCAGCAAGGACCGGAAAATGCCGTTTACGGGGCTTACAGCGCCTCATAGCCTTGAGCCAGCCTCAGTAAACAGGATTTTATCGTCCATCAGAACGTACCTGAGGTATCTAATCGATATGGACCAGAAAGTGCCGGTTCCTCCGGATGCCATAAAGATGATTAAGGCGCCAAAGAAAATAAAACAGGTCGCAGAATTAGATGAATTGATTAGGCTGATTGAGTCTCCACAGAAGTTGGAAAAGGACGAAATAATTGGTTTAAGAAACCGGGTAATGCTGGAAGTTCTAATGTCTACCGGAATGAGAATCTCAGAACTGGCATCTTTGAATAAGAATCAGTTAGACGGAACCGGAAGGCTGTTTATACGCGGTAAAGGTAAAAAGGAACGGTTTGTGTATCTGACTGAACGGGCCTCAACCTGGTTGAACCTGTATCTATCTAAAAGAGATGACCAGGCGCCGGCTATGTTCGTGCCTCTGCGAGGCCCCAACGGGGGGAAGATAACCCGAAGAGTCTCGACTAATTATCTGCAGGCAAAAATCAAGGAATATAGGGAAAAATTAAGGATAAATGTGCCTACTTCAGCTCACTCATTAAGACATGGTTTTGCCACATATTTAGCCGAATCCGGGGCCAATCCGGCTGCGATTCAGGTACTTTTAGGCCATGAATCATTAGATACGACAACCAGATATGTTCATGCTTCGGATAAATTTGCAGAAGATACTCATCATAAGTTTCATCCGGTAAAATAACTTCCCTACTCCCCTACCCCATCTCCCCTCTCTGTGAAAAGAGCTATGTGTGAAAAATGTCTATTTATCCATCTTTTTTTTAAATACCTTTTTATTAGAGTAGTTTTGTGGGAGTTGTTTGATATGGCGGGAATCCGGAAAGGTTAAGATTGCAAACTTTGCAGTTCCTGTTGCGGAAAATGGACCTTCTTGGGTACAAGATGTAAGGAGAAGGCGGAATATGCGATCAGAAGTACACCGAGTAAGGTGAATACCATTTGGTTGCCAACAATAGTGGCCAGAAATCCGGAAACGATGGGGCCTACTATGTAAGCCAGGCTGATGGCCGAGCTTTGCAGTCCAATCATGTCGTTTTTTGACGATCCCAGGCGGTTAATATAATCTTCGAATACGGCGAATATTTCCGGAAATGAAACAGCCAGAAACATTGATGAACAAAAGATAAGCAACAGAATTACCAGCGGATGGGATACAAAGCCTACTCCCAGCAAAACGATCCCGGAAAGCATGGCCATGACAAATGCCAAATGTTTTTTTCCTGTAGGGCTACCGAAACGAGAAAGTAGCAACCCCATAAACAGGCCGGGAAGAGAATATGCCGATAAAAAGAAGGCACCTGAGCTGTGGGACTTAAGTAGATCCTGTGAGACAAGAGTGCCGACGGTCCAGTAGGTGGAGTCGACTAAAAAAAGCAAAAAGAGGAAAAAGTAGACCGGCCAGACTTTTTTAAACAATATAAACCAGGCATCCAGCTCCAGAAGGATGCTGCCATTATTCGATGCAGGTTGAATAGGCGGGGTAGATTTAGCTAATCGGTGAAAGATGGTCAGAGCAAAAGCGGCCATTAAATGAAAACAAATTGCGGTCACAAAAACATAGGATGTTTGTCCTAAGGATAGTAGTAATCCGGCGACAACGGGACCTATGAAGTAGGCAGTGGCCCGAAATGAGCTGAGAATGCCCCAGGCGTTGGCATAGTGGGATTTGGGTACCTGAGTGTCGACAAAATTAATATCAGCAAACTGCAGCAATTCATAATAAATGCCCCAGGCGATCATGCCTAAAACAAAAACGGGATAGTACGGGGGAAGAGTAAGAAAAAGAATGGGATAACTGAGAGCAAAAATCAGGGCAGTCTTAAAAAAGAAGACATGCGATTTATTTTTAAAAATGCGGGAGAACGTAAAATCACAGAATATTCCAACCAAAGAGGATAGGGCAATGATGATTCCCATGACGCCGGAGTCGGCGACGTGGCTTTCGATATAGATAGGGGCGATGTATGACATTAACGAGTCCCCTACTCCAACCAGAAAGACTATCAGTGAAAAAGGAACAACCAATGCCCAGGGGGATGTTTTGGGAAAAACATGATGATGGTGACCTAAAACTGTTGCAAGAAAGATACTCACAAAGAAAGTATATACCTGAATTACGAACTGCGTCTTCTGCTTGTCCTTGGTCCCAATTCAGCTTCAATACTGGCTTTAACAAGTCGAGCTTCGGAAGGATCGTCGATTTTGGGAAGAATTATTCTTTCTACAATGTCAACGACTGCTGCGTCTCTATCATTCAGTTCAAGAATGATATCAGTAGTTTCACGAAGTGAAACTGGTTGGGTGATGGGTTCGGTTGATTCCCCTTGTTGGTAGGCATTATACATTTCCCTAAGTCTATTGGCAGCTCTGAGCACCTCGTGGATTTGACTAAGATCCCTCGCGATTTCGGGATTGGTGGCAAGAATTGAAGAAGCAGTAGCTGTTTCTTGGTTGTTGAAGGTTTGATTCCAACAGGCCCTGACTTCACTTTCGGTTAATGTGGCCATGGAATCGGTGTGCGGGGCTAATATTTCAGCTTCATGACTGAAAAAACCACCTCTCGGATTTTCAAACGGAGGATAACCGATATTTTCGAATCTGGCTCGGGATTTGATTTCCGGAGATAACGGGCTAGTGCCAAGATAATTTGGAGACCTATTCATAGAGCCGATAAATAATACTGTGGGTTCGGCTTGGATAGTTTTTTTTAGACTACCTTCGGTAAAAATCATTCTCCGGCGATAGTCAAATAAGGGATTGTGAAGTTTGGCTACTCCGGGATGTAAAGCGTTAATTTCGTCCCAAAAAACAATTGCACCCGGAGTTTGAATTCCTTCGACCAGCTGTGAAGGTAAACGATAGGTTCCTTTTTCGGGATTATAGCCATATTCGAATTGTAAATCTTCTTTGGCGGTGTGAACGTTGCAGGGTACGGTAAAGATTTCGCGTCTGGTTAGGGCGGCAATCATATCTATTAATACATTTTTTCCAGTTCCAGCATCACCCTGAAGAATAAGTATGCCTGAGTGATGTAGAAGTTGAAAATTGAGAGTTTGAAGAATTTTTTCTAATAGCATTTTATGATATTCAGTTAGTCTCCATTTGGGGTCAAAGTCTGGAATATTTCGAGTTTGGCCCTCAAAATAAGCTCTGGCTTCAAGTGAATATTTTTCTATGAGAGCTTGAGTTTGGGGATTTTGCAAATCTGGGGTGACCATAACATCTCGGTCGGTATGGGGTTTCCAAACTCGGCCCCGGGAGTCTTCAAAAGCCAAAGGAGACCAGAAACCTGAACCGGGAGTAAATGTTGGTTGCCAAACAACGGGTGTTTCTTTGAAAACAGGAAATGTGGTGTGACCAATAGTTACGGAACTACCATCTGTCGATGTTTGGCCTAAACGATTGCGATTATCCAGAGTTTGGCGGCGGATAGAAAGAAGTATATCCAAGCGAGTTTCTTCCGGTTGGCGTAATTCATCAGGCAGAGATAAAAGTTTGGCGCGCAAAGCTATTACTTCGGGATCTCGTTGCATGCGGTTTAATTCTTGAGTGGAAGTGATTTGTTCAATACGGTTTTGAAGGGTTTGTAACTCTTGTCTGGATTGAGCTATTATTTCCGCGTATCTAGTTCTGGTTTGAGCCTCAAGAGCTTCCGTGCGAGCTAAAATTCGTTGACGTTGTTCGGTAATGATTGTTTGATATTTTTGCATCAACTCTTGGCGAATTGCCGGGTCTCTTATGCTGTGGATCATCTGTTCTATGTGCTTGGCTTCTGGGGAACTGAGAAAGGCGGAGGTTTCGTTAAGTGATCCGGTTTGAGAGACTACTTCGCCTATGTTGGGTAAACTTTCAGAAACAGCTTGGATTAATTCTTCCTGATATTTTTTAACAATTTCTTCTTTCCGTTGTTCTAATTGTTTTAATTGCGTATCCAGTTTGGCACGCTGTTCGGGGTTGGTGATGTTTAAGTCTCGACGCAGGTTAAGTATTGTCAAAAAATCCCGATCGAGTCCCAAAGTATCACCAACTGAGCTAACTGCAACCAAACGGGATTCTAGTCCATTAACCTGGTTTTCTAGATGATGAGTTTTAAGAGAGCTGAGGGTTTGTTCGGCTTTTTCCGTAAACTCATCGACCACTTGCGTGAATCCATGAAGTTCGGGGCGGGCTTTAATGGCTTGGAGGTCGTCTAATATTAATTCTACTGTTTCAGGGCTAGTGGCCTTGGCTAGCTTGTCATTAACTTGTTCAGCAATGGTTTGTCTTAAAGTTTGGGCGACTGACTCATTAGTGATGCCTTCCTCTTGGGCTTGATCGCCAAGTTTGAGCCGGGCGAATTTTTCCTGAAGTTGGGTTAGGGCAGCTTGTTTTTTGACTAGACTTTCCTTGTCACCGCCGTTGGGGGTGGCAAGGAAGTTGGTTTGGATTTCTCGGAGACGGTTTTGGGTGTCAACAAATAAAATGTCTCCCTGACTATCCAGCGTGAAAGGGCCTTTTACTTGGTCAAAAACGGCAGCCTCTTGTCCGGTAGTTATATCAACGATATGAAGATTTTGATCTAAGGTTCTGGCTACTAAAAAATTACCATTAGGGTCAATTTGAATTTCAGCCGGTTTTTCAAGTTGGAATTGGGGTTGTGGAGTGGGATCTGAGGTTCTAGTGGCTGCTTGGCTAATGTCTAAGGTATTTATTTGGCCTTCTGGGGAAATAAAGTACAAAGTGTCGGGGCTAGTCGGATTCCGGACTGGTTTAGTTCCCGAATAGCTACTAAGAACCTCTCCTTGGGAGTTAGTGATTTCGATTATGTTTTCCCTGGTTCGAAGGCTGAGATTTGGAGTGAGCTGGTTTTCTATAATTTGAAGTTCTGTGGCTAAAGCCCCTTTTACCGCCTTTTTTTCACTGGGGTCGGTGGGTCTAATGATGAATCGGGATTTCCCGGTGGTAACAATAAAAACCCGGCCCTCTTCTGGGTGTTTTTGAACTTCGATTTTCCAGGCGTCAGGTGAAACTATGTGACCAGATTGCTTGGCCACTGTAGAACTATCAGTGAGTTCCTGGCTGGAACTATTGTAACTAGAACGACTAGTAGGAACGTCGTTTGCAGCTGCGATAAAACTTGTGTCTAATTCGAGAATTTCTGCGTCTGAGAAGCCAAGTTTTTTAAATGCAGCTTTGTTACTATCTGTTCCAGCTCTACGGACATTGATGTAAGAGTCAGGATGGGCAGTTGCAAACTCGGCGAAACTTGGGTCGAGGGAGATGGTGGTAACTTGTCCAGTGGCGTCATAGGTGCGGGCTTCAGTGTGTCCTCCGTTAGAGACTAAAACAACGACTGTATTATTGATACTTCTAATTTCAGTAATTTCTCCGGGTTGATCGCCAGGAAATCTTTCAGGTGGTAGAAGAGCGGTGGTGTGAGTTAATGTAAGCAAGCTGAGTGCTCGTAAATTCGCGTCTGCAGTAGCTTTAGATCTCCCGCTGTCGAGGGTTGATTTCTCTTCTTCTTGGGACATATAGATATTCTGATTATATATTAGGTAATCAGACTTTTAAAATGCTTGAAGCTAGTTTTTAAACGAGCACTTATAAGTTCAGGAGCATCAGTAAATTTTTCCGGATAGACGCAATTTTGTTTTTCAAAGTATAAATTTAGTGCTTCTTGTATTTGTTCACGTTCTTGGGAATTTTCGGATAATCCGATGGCAATGATAGTAGTTCTACCTTTGTGGCTGTTAATGAATTCTTTCAGGTCTTCTCCGGTTAATCCGGAATTGGCTCCCCCATCAGTGATCACAAATATTAAACCGTGTGATTGGGGTGAGCGACGGAGACGTGTATCAAGGGCTGTGAAGGTAGTTTCCATTCCGGCATGAATATTGGTTGACCAACCGCTGGCGTTGGTGGCATCGATTAGTTTAGGTTTAATGCGTTCTTGAGGATTTTCAAAGTCTTGTTCGAATGACTTAACGATCTCAGCCGATTCACCGAAAGCGGTAGCCATAAAAGGGGTGTGAAACAAATGACAGACTTTGGCCAGGAAAATCGTAGACATTCTGGCAATTTGAGTTTTTACTCCCTCCATTGAGCCAGTGTCGTCTATTACCAGAGCGACTAATAGATTGGGATCTCCCTCTGGGAGTAAATGTGGTCGTTCGTAAATTCTGGTATCCCCGACAGGTAGTCTTCTAGGTAAACTGCGGCGATTGATTTTTGGTCCAGAAAAAAAATTGCCCTGGTGATTTAGAGAAAGGTTTTGAGGCAGAAGATCCTTGTTTTGTCTGACAAAGCGATTAATCAATCCAATGATGCTGTTTTCTAATTCTTGATAAAGCCTAAATTTATCAATTTCTTCGTCTTCGAACCCGGCCTTTTGCATTTGTTCCTTTTCAGCCGCCTGACGAATGGTCTCATCGGCCTGCTGACGAGCGGCGGCTTTGGCCTGGTCAGACGCTTCTGACTCAGCTGTTTCTATCTGATCGATTTCTTCTTCAAGGTGTTGATAGTCTCTTTCGATATTTTGCTGTTTTTTCTTGTCTACCAATGTTGGGCGGGCTCGATATTCTCCTTTGGAAGAGTCTTTTTCAAGATGAACTGATTTTGGGATAAGTTGTTCTAGATCCTCCTTTTGTTGCTCATCCATCGCCTGACGAGCACGTGAGGCCAACCTTTCGCGATTAGTTTCTGGAAGTTGGTCGAGTTGTTTCTTTAGCTCCTGAATTTCTTCGGGAGAGAGTTTGGATAAATCGCATCGGCCTTCTTTGGGTGGCGGTGGTGTTTGTGGTTCAGGCTCTGATTTTGGATTACCTGACATTAGACGTTTGAAGAACTCCTTTAATGTTCCGGATCCTGGCCCTTCTTTATCTGGTGGCGAGTTTTCTGCAGGAGAATTTCCTGAGGAATTATTTTGATTGTTTTGATGAATTTGCCGCAATTGCTCATTTTGTATTTCCTCTGATTCGAGGTTTTTGGTAATGTTCCAGATTTGCCTTTGTAGCAAACGAAGTTGTTGCGGGTCTGTTGTTTGAAAATATTGATGCAGAAGCGGGTTGACCTCTTGGCAAATTTTCCCCACATCGGTATCTTTGAGTTCTGGGATATCTTCACCATAAAGCCATTGGTAGTGGGCGTTGTAGGCAAATTGCATGGGAGCAGGACGATTTTTGATGGGGACCTCTGATAAGCGTTTTTTAAGTTCTTCTCCCATGGATTCTCTAATATGTTGGTCGATTGTGGGAGATTCCGCACCCACCAGAATATTGACTCTGGGGTCTTCCATGCCTTCGAAGATGGCCCAGAAGGTGGTGGCTAGGTGTTGTTCGTCGGTGGCTTGGCGTTGGCCGACAAACATGTCTTTAAAATTAGTAAATCTGGCATGACCACCCTCGTGTCTAAGTGGGGGTATGGCTTGGGCCAGATCCATGTTTCTGCTTAGAGTAACGTCGTCGTACAGTAATTGGTGAGGTTCAAGTGAACTCGGATCTATATGGTCTAGTGAGGGCAGATCACCATTAATATATCGTTCAATTTCTGGAATAACTTTGGGATCTATAGAACAAGCCCAAAGCCCCTCTTGACCTGAGGGAAGAACTTGCAAGTCATATTGTCGGGAAAACATTCTCCCCAGGTGGACTATTAGCCTTTTTTCGTTGAGTGTAAGTTTGCGCTCAACCGGAGGTTTTTTTTCTTGTCTAAATAACGATTTCAAACTTGTTCTTTCTGCATCCATACTGCAATTATTGCACAATGCTTAAAGCGTACCCAAAAAGTTCATGATTTCGTCCGAGACACTAGTCGTGAAATATTCAGTTACATCAACGGCAGG